>NZ_JBFJYW010000169.1:0-8472 GCF_041622395.1 Pontiella sp.
AACGGCGATGTAACCATCGGCAACATCATTGCCGAAGCCATGGAGAAGGTCGGCAAGGACGGTACCATCACGGTTGAAGAAGCCAAGTCCATCGAAACCACCCTCGACGTCGTCGAAGGCATGCAGTTCGACAAGGGCTACCTCTCCCCGTATTTCGTGACCGACGCCAACACCATGGAAGCGGTCATGGAAGATCCCTACATCCTGCTCTTCGAGAAGAAGGTTTCCAATCTGCAGGATATGCTTCCGCTGCTCCAGAACGTGGCCAAGACCGGCAAGCCGTTCATGATCATCGCCGAAGACATCGAAGGCGAAGCCCTCGCGACGCTCGTGGTCAACAAGCTGCGCGGCACCCTGAACGTCTGCGCCGTCAAGGCGCCGGGCTTCGGCGACCGCCGCAAGGCCATCATGGAAGACCTCGCGGTCCTGACGGGCGGCAAGTTCATCACCGAGGACCTCGGCATCAAGCTCGAAACCGTATCCCTCGAAGACCTCGGCTCCGCCAAGCGCATCACCGTCGGCAAGGACGACACGACGATCGTTGAAGGCGCCGGCAAGGTTGCCTCCATCAAGGCCCGCATCGACCTGATCCGCCGCCAGATCGAGGAAACCACCTCCGACTACGACCGCGAAAAGCTGCAGGAACGCCTGGCCAAGTTGGCTGGCGGTGTTGCCGTCATCAACGTGGGCGCGGCCACCGAAGCGGAAATGAAGGAAAAGAAAGCACGCGTCGAAGATGCGTTGCATGCCACCCGCGCGGCCGTGGCCGAAGGTATCGTACCGGGCGGCGGCGTTGCCCTGATCCGCGTGCAGAAGGCCATCGACAAGCTCGTGCTCGAAGGCGACGAGGAAATCGGTGCGAACATCGTTCGCAAGGCGATTGAGGCTCCGTTGCGCCAGCTGGTTGAAAACGCCGGCGAAGAGGGCGCCATTGTCGTTCAGGAAGTCAAGAAGGGCAAACTGAACATGGGCTACAACGTGGCGACCGGCGAGTATGTCGACATGATTGCCGCCGGCATCATCGACCCGGCCATGGTGACTCGTTCTGCCCTGCAGTACGCGGCTTCCATTTCCGGCCTGCTGCTGACGACCGAGTGCATGATCACCGACCTGCCCGAAAAGGCCGCTCCTTCCATGCCCGATATGGGCGGCATGGGCGGTATGGGCGGCATGGGCGGCATGATGTAGTCCATCCCGGATGATTGGGTTTTTGGATGGGTGGAAGGTTCAAGTCCATCCGTCCAAGAATCCGGCATTTTGAAAATCCGTCCCCATGGGGGGCGGATTTTTGTCTCAAATGGCGTTTGACGCCAACGAGTTGGGTGCTATACTGCGCGCCGATTTTTTTTACATTATCAGGATCCTGTTTAAACGGAATAAGGCAAGCCACTTGCGCGGAGCATACTATATATGAACATGGAATATTTGAGCACAGCCGAAGAAAAGATCCCGAACATCCCGATGTTGGTCAACCTGATTTCCTACCGTACCCGCCAGCTCAACAGCGGTGCGCGTCCGATGGTTAAGAGAGACCACGCGGAAATGGATAACCACGATTTGGTGCTGAAGGAAATTGCACAGGGGCTGTTGACTGCTGAAATGATCTTCCAGCAGGAAGAAACCGAAATTTCGGATCTCGATTTCGATGCATCGATCCTCCTTTAACGAGGAGCGCAGGTAATTCGAATCCCGGAATCCGAAATCAATTCAAATGCAAAAAGCCCAAGGCTTCAATGTTTTGGGCTTTTCGCTTTATGGATTTTTTAAAATGTTTAGGGGTTCGGATGTTGCTATCCGGATTTGAATTCCCATGGCTGGAAAAAACAAAAAGAAAACCGATCCTGGAGCGGGGGTGCTGGCCACCAACCGCAAGGCGTTGCATGATTTCCATATCCTGGAAAAGATCGAGGCGGGGATTGTGCTGTCGGGCACCGAGGTCAAGTCGGTCAAGCAGGGGCATATCAGTATCCAGGAAGGCTACGTCCAGGTCGACGAGCACATGGAAGCCTATCTGGTCGGTTGCACCATCCAGCCCTACGACCACGGCAATATTTTCAACCATACCCAGACCCGGGATCGCAAGCTGCTGCTGCATCGCAAGGAGATTGTCCGGCTCTTCGGCAAGATCCGCGAAAAGGGGCTGACCATCGTTCCGCTGAAGGTCTATCTGGTGCGGGGCAAGGTCAAGATCCGCATCGGGCTGGCCAAGGGCAAGAACGTGATTGATAAGCGCGAAACGCTCAAAAAGCGGGAGTCGGATCGCGATTCCCAGCGCGCCATGCGCAACTTCAATCATCGGTAGAGCCGGTTGGCGGTCGCCCCTTTGGGCGGCGCTGCGGACCGGGCCGCCTATAAGCCGGTCAAGACCTCGTACACCGATTCCGACGCCATGTCGTTTTGCTTGGCGATCTCCTTGATGGGCCAGTCGGCTTCGGCCTTGATGCCGAGCTCCTTGAACTTGTCGAGGACGCGCTTTTCGCTGATGGCATAGTCTTCGGCGAGGTCGGCGACGGAGCGGCGACTGTAGAAGAACGGCGGCTTTTCGGGCAGCTCGGTTTGATCCTTCACTGTGGCGGTTGCATGGTGTCGTCCGCGGTTGCCGAGGCTTTCCTTGTACTGCTGGATGCCGCGGAAGGGCGGCCAGTCGAACACCGAACTGACGATGACCCAAAGCGTCAGTAGCAGGGCGATGTTGAAGTGGATCGTGAAAAGCCGGAAGTGCCCCGGTTTGTTTTTCAGGTAGGCGACGATCGGTTTCCAGTTGAGCGCAACGTGGACGATGCAGGCGATCAGGAACAGAAGGCCGAGGTTGGTGTGCAGCGCAAACCATTCGTGCTTGCCCAGACCCATCGCCTCCCAGTTGCTGGAGCCGGGGCCGCGCGGCGCCAGATAGGAAGCGACGCTGGAGCAGGCCAGCGCAATGACCGCGAGCAGCGCCGTTAACGATGCGATTCTTCGAATGAACATGGCGATACGCGAATGCCTCCCCGGTAATGCGGAACCCCGAAAATTATTGCCGCAGGCCCAGCATGATGTCGTAGACATCGCGCGGATCCAAGGCATTTTGGTCGGCGAGATCCTTGAGCTTCGAAGCGGGCTCGGCTTCGATGCCTACCGACTTGAGGTCCTTGATCATGGTGGCGGTATCGAGCCCGGCGGATTCGCAGATTTCGGCGACGGTGCGTTTGCCGAGGCCCGAGCCCGGGTTGGCCGGCATACGGCCTTCGGCGGGGGCGGGTTTGAGCAGGTTGTAGACCTGCTGCGGGGTCATGCCGTTGGCTTCGGCGATTTCGGCCAGCGTGGCCTCCGGTGAAACCCCGACGAAATTGGCGGCTTTCAGGGCGGCGACGGATTCCGCCGTATCGAGGCCGGTTTTTTTGCAGAACGATTTGAGCGGGGAGGCCTCGGCATGGCCATAGGGCGGTTCTCCGTATTTTTCAGCGGCCGCGTCCTTGATGTTTTCGCCCAGGACCTGGATGGCGTGGATCGGCTGCCATTCCAGCATCGTGAACGCCACGATCACCAGCGTGATGCCGAGCGCGAGGTTGAAGTCGCCCGTGAAGACCTTGAGTTGCTGGGTCTTGTTTTTCAGGTAGGTAACGATCGGCTTCCAGTTGAGCACCGTGTGCAGAATGCCCGCGATGATGAACAGGAAGCCGAGGTTGGTGTGCAGCGCCCCCCATTCCTCTTTCCCGATGCCGAGCATTTTCCAGTTGGCCCAAAAGGCGATTTTGCCTTGCGGGGTGAGATAGAGGATGATGCTGGTGAACAGCAACAGAATGAACGATAGCAGCGTGGTTAGCGACGTGGTTTTGCGTAGGGTCATCTTTCCTCCTAAAACGTAACGAATCCGGCGGTCTCTTTCGCAACGGCACCCGCCATCACCTTTTGGGCGGTGCCGCCGAACAGCCGGCCCATCAGCCCGCTGTTCATGGTCGAGACATAGGTCTTGCCGTCCGCCTTTTCATACACCGCGATCGAGCAGGGCATCATCACGGAGAGAAAGCGCGCGTCGTCGTCCAATAAAACCTGTTCCGCATGGTCCGGTTGGCAGATTTTCATCGAAGCGACGGGCCGCACCGACTTGCCCTCCTTGGCGAGCGACTGGTCCAGTCTCATGAGTGCTGACACCTTCCACCCGCCATCCGTCACTTTTTTCTCGAGGTGGGCAATGGTTTCCTCGTAGCCCAGTGGGCTTTCGATCTCCTCGACCATCAGCCGGGGCATGACCAGCGCCATGCCGACGAGTCCGAGCGCGATTCCAAACACGGTGCCTGCAATGAATCTTTTCATGGTTCTCTCCTGTATGGTCAAAGGCCGGAAGGTCGAACGGTCGAAGGGCGGTAAATGAACCTCCGACTTTCGACCGTTCGATTTTTGGACCTTCTTAAATGAACAAGTTGCCGTTGCCGCCGATGTGGTCGATGTACATCGCGACGCCACCTTCCTCCACGCCGTCGATCAGCTCTTCGCTCTTGATACCCATCAGATCCATCGACATGGAGCAGGCAACGATCTTGACGTTGTTGTCCAGCGCGGCCTGCATCAGCTCGGGAAGCGAGAGCACGTTTTTCTGTTTCATGATGCCTTTGATCATGGCCGCTCCCATGCCGCCCATGTGCATCTGGGAGAGGGCCAGCTTTTCAGGTCCTTTCGGCATCATGAAGCCGAACATTTTCTCGACCAGATTCTTCTGGACGGTGGCGGGTCCTCTCTTGCGGAGAATGTTGAGGCCCCAGAAGGTAAAGAACAACGTTACCTTGTAACCCATCGTTGCGGCCCCATTGGCGATGATGAATGCGGCGAGCGCCTTGTCGAGGTCGTTGCTGAACACCACGTTGGTGAAGCGCTTCTCCGTGGCCCCCGCGACCATCGGGCAACTGGTCCCGGGTTGCTTGACCACGACCGCGCGGTACGCGCCCTCCGCAGGCTCCAGGGCCTGCAGGTGGTTGCCCGTGGAGTGGCACCATGCGGGCATGTCGGTCGCGAAGCCGGGATCGGAGGAGAGGATGCTGACGGCCTCGCCGTTTTGGATGCGGTCGATGGCCTTGGAGAGTTCCATGACGGGCCCCGGGCACTGAAGACCGCGTGCGTCGACTTCCTCGACGACCGGAGCTTCGCCTGTCGGGACGTGGGCCTTGATGGTGTCTTCGCCGGGATCGTCGGAGGTGGTTTCGTTTTCCGGAATGGCGTCCGGTTGGTTGGTGGAAACCATCATGTAGGTCTTGTATCCGCCCGTCAGGTTCCGGCACTTGAAGCCGTTCTGGGTCAGGATGCGGCAGGCGAGGTAGCCGCGCAGTCCGACCTGGCAGAAGATGAGGTATTCGCGCTTCTTGTCGAGATTGACGAGTTGTTCGCGCAACTGCCCCAGCGGAATATTCTTTGCGCCGGGGATCGTTCCGCTTGCGACTTCCTCGGGATTGCGGACGTCGATCAGCTTTTGGTTGTCGGCGGGTTTGCAGGCCTCTTCCACGTGGAAAATCTCCACGTCGCCGCGCAGCAGGTTGGCCGCCACGAATCCGGCATAGTTGACCGGGTCCTTGGCCGAGCCGAATGGCGGGGCGTAGGTGAGCTCCATCTCTTCGAGATCGTAGACCGTCAGCCCGGCGCGGATCGCGACCGCGATCACGTCGATGCGTTTGTCCACGCCGTCGGCGCCGACCGCCTGCGCGCCGAGCACCTTGCCGTTTTTCGGATCGAACAGCAGCTTGAGCGAGATCGGATGCGAGCCCGGATAGTAGGAGGCGTGGCTGGCCGGATGCACGTAGACCTTTTCATAGGCAATACCCTGCCGCTTGGCCATCTTTTCGCTGAGGCCGGTCATGCCGATGGCCAAGTTGAAAACCTTGCAGATGGCGGTGCCCTGCGTGTTCTTGTAGGCGCTGTCGCGGCCGAAAATGTTGTCGGCTGCAATGCGGCCCTGGCGGTTGGCCGGGCCCGCCAGCGGGATCAGCGCGGGCTGGTTCGTGGTGAAGTCGGTCACCTCGATCGCGTCGCCGACCGCGTAAATCGCCGGATCGGACGTGACCATGTGATCGTCAACCTTGATGCCGCCGGTCACGCCGAGCTCGAGGCCCGCGTCGATCGCCAGGGTGGCCTCCGGCTTCACGCCGATTGCAAGCACCGCGGTGTCCACATGAAGGCGGTCTCCGTCGCTCAGGATGAGGTCGACGCCCTCGGCCGATTCCTCGAATGCGGTAACGGAGGTTTCGAGTTTCAGGTTCACGCCGAAGAGGCGCAGTTCCTGATGCAGCACGGTCGCCATTTCCGGGTCGGCCGGTCCCATCACCTGCGGGGCGAGTTCGATCAGCGTGGTGTCGTATCGTTTTTCCCGGAGGGCTTCCGCCATTTCGAGGCCGATGTAGCCGCCACCAATGACCGCGACCGCTTTCTTGCCCTCCAAGGCGCGGATGATATGGTCCATATCCTCGAGATTGCGCAGGGTCAACACGTTCGGGTTTTCGATGCCCGGGATCGGCGGGCGGACGGGGGCCGCGCCGGGGCTGAGGATCAGGTTGTCGTAGGCTTCGGTGTATTCCTCGCCCGTCTGGAGGTTCTTGACGGTGATTTCTTTTTGGTCGCGGTTGATCGCGACCACCTCGCTCCGCGTGCGCACGTCGATGTTGAACTTTGAGGTCATGGATTCGGGGGTGGTGACCAACAACTTTTCGCGTTCAACGATGGTGCCGCCGATGTGGTAGGGCAGCCCGCAGTTCGCGAACGAAATGTCCGGCCCGCGTTCAAACAGGATGATTTCCGCGGTTTCGTCCAAGCGCCGCGCTCGCGCGGCTGCACTGGCGCCGCCGGCGACGCCTCCAATGATGAGTAACTTTTTCATTTTCATAACATGACCTTTCCAATCATAAACATACTAACATAATAATAATTTAATATTTCGGCGAAAAAACAGCAGGACCTCAGTCCTGGAAATTCAGGAAGACGCGCAGGTGTTTGTGCATGCAGGTGAACACCTTCAGGAAATCGCGGTTGCAAAGGCTGCAGTATTTCTGCGTTCCGTCCTTGCGGATCTCCACCAGCTTCTGCTGGCACAGGATTTTCAGCTGCTGCGACATCATCGACTGGCTGCACCCGAGCTCTTCGTAAAGCTGGGTCACCGTGCGCTCGCCGTTGGCCAGAATCTCGATCACCCCGAGGCGGACGGGGTGGGCGAGGGCCTTGAGGACCTCGGCGGCGGCATCTCTTTCTTCTTTGACCATGCGTTCTCCCATTGAATATATTAAGCATTATAATATTTTCATATTCGAACCAATTCAATTGTTCGGGATTTTTCCAGGCCGCCGCGTCGTCGCTTTTTACCCCTTAAATGTGCACATGGTTATAAGCAATGAGACAATAGAATATTATAATATCGATATATAAAGCTTGAATTATGGCGCCCGAAATGGTCTATATCGATCAAACGCGTATTGGTAGCGCGCCAATTAACCCATAAGGAGTAGGGGAATGAAGAAAAGCCTGATTACAACCGCAGTCATCGCTGCGGCCGCAACCTCCCAGATTTTTGCCACGGAAGGGATCAACCTGATCGGCATCGGCCCGGTTCAGCAGGGCACCGCCGGAGCGGGCGTCGCCTCGGCCAAGGATTCCACCTGGCTCATTCTCAACCCCGCGGGCCTCGTGGATCTCGCTCCGAGCGTGGATGCCTCCTTCCAGTATTTCGCACCGGTTCGCACCATGAATTCCACGCTAAGCGCGGGCGCCGGGGAACAGGAGGACGACTCCGCCTTCGGTATTCCCTCGGTCAGCGGATCGTTTGGTTGCTGCCAAGGGGAAAACGGCTTCATCGGCCTTGGCGTCTACGGCACCAGCGGAATGGGGGTTGATTATGACTATGGCCGTTTCGGTGCGGATACCGACGGCGACATGATGATTGATTCCGTCCAGAACCAAGGCGATAGCATGACCGAGCTTTCGGTTGCCAAGATGACCGCCACCTACGCCTATCGATTGGGCGACAGCGGATTCAGCATCGGCGCAGGACCGATTTTCGTCATGTCCGTTCTGAAAACCGATATGCTCAACCCCAGCACCTTCGCTTTTGCTTCCGGTGATTGGGATGTCGCCTACGGCGCCGGCGCCATCATCGGCATCAACCAGAAGCTCGGTAGACTGGCCCTCGGGGCCAGCTACATGACCGAACAGTGGATGACGGAATTCGACGACTACAACGATCTGCTGGGCGGTTCGCTCAACCTGCCGCAACAGTTCACCGCCGGTGCCGCCTACAACGTTCTCGACAACCTCGAACTGGTGCTCGACTACCGTTGGACCGGATGGAACGAACTCGATACGCTCGGAGGCGCCTTCGGTTGGGATAACCAGCATATCGTCAAGGCCGGGGTGACCTGGGGTGTGAACGATGCCTTGACGCTGCGCGGCGGCATTTCCTATGGCAAATCCCCGATCGATGAAGACACGGTCTTCTCCAATGCCCTGTTCCCGGCCATTAGC
>NZ_JBFJYW010000170.1:0-8416 GCF_041622395.1 Pontiella sp.
CTTGGGTTGGAAGCTACGTAGTTAGCTCCAAAGTTCCTCGCCGTATTCCCAGCCTTTGCGGACGGGCTCCTTGAGGTATTGGTTGAGCTCGGGGCGGTTGGTGATCCGCATGTTTTTCGAATCCCATTCGATCCGTCCGCCGTGGTTCACGGCAATGATGCCGAGCAACATGATTTCGGTGAACGGCGCGGCGTAGTCGAAGTTCGAACCCGGCTCGGGGCCGCCCTTGACGGCGTTGACCAGCTCGAGGATCGGGCCGCCTGCGATGCGCGGATATTTTTCTTCGGGATACCCCGCCTTCTTGAATTCGATCGCGGCTTCCCGGCTGGAGAGGCGCGGGTTGTTGGAGCGTTCGTCGGTGAAGCCGTTGTTCTTCGTGCCGTAGTAGATCGTACCGGCGTCCGGAAGGTTGCCCCAGCCCCAGTCTTTCGGGGTTGCGGGGGTGAAAAGCTTGGGATCGCCGTTGTACCAATAGAAGGTGCACGGGGCCTTGTCGCCGCGCCGTTCGAAGTCGTAGCGGACGCGGCAGCCGTCGGCCACCATCCACTCGTTGCCGCCCAACACCTTTTCGGCTTCGATGGCGACCGGCTCGTAGAGGTCGAGCAGCCAGATGGGGGCGTCGGCAATGTGGCAGAACCAGTCGCCGAACATGCCGCCGCCGTAGCGGTTGAAGCCGCGCCACCGTTTCGGGTGGTAGAGTTTGTTGAAGGGGTTCGGGCCGGTTGGTCCCTGCCAGAGATCCCAGTCCAGGGTTTCCGGGACCGGGTCGGTGGAGGGCGGCAGGGTGTCCGGGCGCTGGAAATAGTTGCCGTTCCATTTGGGGCCGTCGCGGAAGGAGTGCGCTTCGGTGATCTGGCCGAAGATGCCGGATTCGTACCATTCGCGCATTTGGCGGATGCCGTTGAAGGTGTGGCCCTGATTGCCCATGTTGGTGAGCACCTTGTATCGGTCCTTCGCCCGTTTGAGCGTGCGCGCCTGCCAGATGTTGTGCGTCAGCGGTTTCTGGGTGAAGGTGTGGATGCCGCGTTCCATGGCGGCCATGGTGGCGGCGAAGTGGGTGTGGTCGGGCGTGCTGATGCAGACCATGTCGATCTCCTTGCCCAGCTTGTCGAGCATGACCCGGAAGTCGGTGAACTTTTCCGCCTGCTCCATCGCGGGAAAGCGCTTCGCGTGTTGGCCGAACATCTTTGAATCGACATCGCACAGGGCCACGAGGTTTTCGTCTTTCGTCCCTTCCAGCGATTGCCAGGCAACATTGCCCGCGCCGATCATGGCCACGTTGACCTTTTCGTTGGCCGACTGACCGGGCTTTCCGATGCTGAAGAGCGGTAGGGCGGTGGATGCCGCCACTGCGGTTTTCTGGAATGATCTACGATTGATTTTATTCATCATCTGTCCCTTTGTTGGTTTTATAAGCCCATGCTGTATTTCGCAAAAAATCGGGTCGTTTGGGGCGGAATCAGGATGATTGTCCTCGCCGATAGCACAATATTCCCGTGGATGGCCCCTTCTTGCGCAAAGGAAACGCCCGGCGGGTTTTGAAGTGGACAACCGGTTTGGTTTTAGGCCAGGGCATCGATGGTTTCCATGAGTTGCGGAGCCGGGGGCTGTTGTTTGCAGTAGGATGCCAGCTCCTGCGCCAGCCTGCGAACCACGTCGAGGTGGTCGGGGCTGGAAATTAGATTTTGCCGGCCGGCGGGATCGCGGTTGAAATCCAACAGCCACGGTGCGCCGCGTTCGTGGACCGCCAATCGATAACCGTCCGACGCGATGGAAATCCAGCGGCCCTTCGACCCGGAGCCCTCGGTCACGGCGGGGTGTTGCGCGGCCATGGCGGGCAGGGCGGCCAGTGCGGATGCAATCAGATAGCTTCGCCGGTTCATGGTTGGGCCGGCTCCGTGAGTCTGATCCGCCGATCCCGTGGTTTGATCCTATCGCCCGCCATGGTGCTCCTTCCGAATTGCCGTCCTGCATAAAGGGGTAGCGTTTTTTGCGGAAAAACAAAAGCCAAGATCCGCGCGGGGATGGCGGGCGCGGCCGCGCTTCCAATTCGGACATGCGGAAGCGGACGCTCAGTATTGCACCTGACACGGCGAGGCGCTACTGTGCCGTATCTCAACTTGGAGTTCGTCTTATGAAATGGTTGGTCCTGGTGGCGGCGGTATTGGTGGTTTCGGGGTGTGCATCCGTGGGCGAGCGGGGCTACCGCCCGGCGACGCACGCCGAGAAAAAGGCGTTTGCCCGAGCCGACCGATCGGTATCGCCCCAGGCGGTCCGCAGCGATTTCGTTTCCTACGGCGGGATGGAAGTCGCCTGGGCCGGCATCATCAAGAATGTGCAGTACAGCGAAACCGAACGCACCTACCTGATTGCCTTCGAGGTGGAACATTGCGGGTTCGACTGGACGGAACGCGGCGGCACCGAACCCTTCCGGTTGACCGCCCCGGGCGAGGGAACCTTCACGGCGGGGTGGTATGCCAACAAGCCGACCCGTGTCAGCTATCTCCAGCTTCTCGCCGCGCCCGGCGACATGCTGATTGTCTACGGCAAGCCCCATCAAATGAAAAACGGGGTCGTGCAACTCGCCGCCACGGCCATCCGCCCGGTCAAGGTGGGCGGCTTCGCCATCCACCCGTCCGCGAAGCCGCAACCCGCTCCGGCAGCCGCCCGCATGCCTGAAAGCGGCAACCGCGCGCTCGATTCGCTGACGCTTCCGCCGGACGAGTAGCGAATCGCGCGTTGGCCCCCGAGGCCTTGCGGCTTGGATGGCCGGACCACCACGGGGAGTCCTCTTTTTTCTTCCAAGCCCGGTCATTCCCGCCTATATTGCCGCCATATGTTTTTTACCCGCTGGAAAGGCAACATGGATACGAACGAAAACAACCAGGAAACAGGCTTTTTCTTCAAACCGGAGACGGGCAATGCGCTGGCGGTACTATCGGGGCTCTCCTTTTTCTTTCTGAGCATGATTCTTCCGCTGGTGGGACCTGCCGGAAGCCGGGTTCCCCATGCCGAGCAGAACAAGTCCGTCTTCCTGTCGGTCCTGATGCTGACCTTCGTACTGTCGGTGACCACGGCCTATTCCAAAATGGGCTGCCGCCGTTTGAATGGCGGGCCGCTGCCGTTTTTCTCCTTCGGGCTTTGCGGCGCGTGCTTCCTGACCCTGTTCATTCTTCTTTTCAACGGTTTTGCCATCTGATTCGGAATTCGCATGATCCTATTTCATCAATCCCGGTGCGCTCCAAGGCTCGCCGGGTTTTTTTGTGTCAACAGACAGGGGTGGAAACATGATGACGACAAAGGAAGTCCGCCTGGCGGACTATCTGCAGCAAGACTGCGTGCTATGCAATATCGATGCCCAGACGCGCGACCAGGCCATTGACCAACTGGTCGGGGTGCTGCACCGAAAGCTCAACGGGTTCGATCCCGCCGAGGCGGTGCAGGAGGTGCTTGCCCGCGAGCGGCAGGCCCCGACCGTGCTGGCGGAAGGGCTGGCGTTGCCGCATGCGCGCCTGGCCGGCTTGACGCGGCCTACCTTGGCGCTCGCCACCTCCCTGCGGGGCATCGATTTCGAGGCGATCGGCGAAGAACCCGTCCACGTGATTGTGCTGATCCTGACGCCGAAGGACGATCCCGGCGCCTATCTGCGGCTGATGGCCTCGCTCTCCAAGTCGCTGGCGCAACCGCACCTGATCAAGCGCCTGACCGTCGCCGGAGACGTGCGCGAAGCGTTCGGCATCCTGACCGAGGGGCCCGAAAAGGTGGAGGTGAAGCTGAACGCGGCCAGCATCATGAACTCCAACCCCGTCACCCTCGACGAAGGCAACACGCTCGCCGATGCCATCCAGGCCTTCTGCTCCAACCGGATCATGGATATTCCAATCGTCGATTCCGACGGCGACCTGCGCGGCGTGATCGCCCTCGAAGATCTGCTCGGCCAGAGCCTGCCGCAACACCTGCTTTGGATGGAGGACCTCAGCCCCATCGAAAACTTCGAGCCGTTCGCCGAACTGCTGCGCAAGGATTCCGAAACCAAGGTGGCGGATTTCATGCACGATAAGTTTGTCGCCATCCCGCCCGACATGCCCGCGATCCAGCTGGCCAAGATTTTCCTGATGCAGCATGTCCGGCAAATCCAGGTGGTGGATGGAAGCCGGTTCATGGGGTCGGTCAATCTCGACGGGTTCAGTTCGCAGATTTTCTGGGCGTAAGAAAAAAGGGATGGATGGGGGCTGTTCCGCACGGTCGGCCATCCAGGGATCCAATCATCCAATCAGATAGGTGTTCATATGCATAGCGACGACAATGGGGGAGTACTCACGACCAAGCAGTTGATGCTGCGCATGGTCATGCTATTGGCGATCAGTGTCGGTATCGGCATGGCCGGGGCGGTGTTCGGCGGTTTCACGGAAAAGCAGGTGGTGGCGTCGAGCGTGTTTCTGGCCATCATTCTCGGGACGCTCTTTTTCTGGACCTTCCGCCTGTCGATCGCCTTTCTGGGCCTGACGGTGCTGGTCTTCACCCACTCGCTGAGCATCGAAAGCTTTGTGGCCTCGGCCGAGCTGCCGGTCATCCTGTTCCTGGTGGGCATGATGATCGTGGTCGGGGCCTTGCGCGATCTCGGCTTCTTTACCTGGGTGGTGCAGGCGCTTATTTCGATTCCCAAAATGTCGGGCCGCAAATTCATTGCCGCAACGTCGGTTGCCTCGGCCCTGCTGGCCTGCGCGGTGGACGAGGTGACATCGATCATCTTCATTGCCACGCTGATCTTCCAGGTGTGCAACCGGCTCAAGCTCAACCCGACGCCCTACATCATCATCTGCGTGCTCTGCACCAACATCGGAAGCGCCGGAACCATGATGGGCAACCCCGTCGGCATCTTCATCGGCACCAAGGCCGGACTCACCTTCGGCGATTTTTTCCGATGGGCGTTTCCGATCATGCTGGTGTCGCTCGGTTCCTGCGTTGCCGTCACGCTGGTCTGGTTCCGCAAAGAGCTCAACCTGTTCGACGAGCGGTTGCAGGAGCGCATGGATCGGCAGCTGAGTCTCGTGCCCAAGGTCGTGGTGCCCTACAGGCGCGGTCTGGCGCTCCTGCTGTTCACGCTCGCATTCATTGCGTCGCACCACGCGCTGGAGGAGGGGCTGGGCCTCGATAAGAACAGCATCCTGCTGGTGGCCCCGCTGGCCTGCGCGGGCGTTGTCATGATCATGAAGCGCGAGCGCGCCCGCTACTACGTCGAGCACGAGGTCGATTGGTGGACGCTGCTCTTCTTCATGCTGCTGTTCGCCATTGCCGGCACGCTGGAGCATACCGAGGTCACGAAGGTCATCGCCGATGGCTTCGTCAATGTTTGCGGCGACAAGCCGGGCATTCTGATTCCATCGATCATGGCGACCACCGCCATCGGCTCGGCCTTCGTCGACAACGTCATTTTCGTGGCGGCGTTCTCGCCCGTTATCACGGCGCTGGGGGAAACGGTACCCGCCATGCCGCTGTGGTGGGCGCTGTTGTTCGGCGCGTGTTTCGGCGGCAACATCACGCTGATCGGCAGCACGGCGAACATCGTTGCGCTCGGGATGCTCGAAAAGCAGTCGCACGCGCATGTCGGCTTTATTCAGTGGCTCAAGATCGGGGCGCTCTCCGCCTTCATCGCCATGCTGATTGCCTGGGTCATGCTCTCCGTCATGGCGCCGTACATGCATCCGCTGGCCGGTGCCCATTGAGCCGCGTTGCATCGATAAATCGGATGCATTGGATGCTGTTTTTCATGGGTTCCGCCTGATTTAATGTGGGCCGCATTTTGGAGCAAGCCTGCATGGCGAGAGCCGGACTGCGCGGGGAATAAGCATGGCCGAAAAGAAAACATACGGATCGGGCGAGGAACTTGCCCACGCCATTACCCATGGCATCGGCATCTTGATCGGGATTGCCGTGCTGGTGTTGCTCGTGGTTTTTTCCGCGATGCGCAAGAGCGCGTGGGAGGTGGTGAGCTGCGCGGTCTATGGAACCACCTTCATCCTGCTCTATCTGGGTTCGACGCTCTACCACGCCGCCACGCATCCGCGGGCCAAGGCCGTCCTGAAGATCATCGACCACTCCGCCATCTATCTGCTGATTGCCGGAACCTACACGCCGTATGCCTTGGCGCCCCTGCGCGGCGCGCTCGGGTGGAGCATTTTCGGGTGCATTTGGGGCGCGGCAATCGTCGGCATCTTCTTCAAGGCATTCTTCATCGGGCGCTACAAGGCGGTCTCGCTCATCAGCTATCTGTTCATGGGCTGGTTTTGCGCGATTGCGATCAAGCCGCTCTTCCGCGAGCTGACCACCGCCGGGTTCGTCTTCCTGGCCGCCGGGGGGCTCTGCTATTCCGTCGGCGCCATCTTCTACGGGTGGAAGTCGCTCAAGTGGTCGCACACCGTCTGGCACCTCTTCGTGCTCGCCGGGAGCCTCTGCCACTTTTTCAGCATCCTCTTCGGCATCGCGCTTTAAGCGCCCCCGATCCGCGCGGCTGCATAAACCCAACCCGGCGAATGGAGCCACACAATTCCGCCCAAGCGGAAGGAATGGCCTCGGATGGACACGGAGACTCCCTGCCAATGGAACTATTGGCCACAAGAGAGCGCAACCAACGCAGAGGCAACGAAAGATTGCTTTGTTCTCTCTGTGCGCTCTCGTGGCTAAGACTCTCCTAAAGCATGGCGGATAGGCTGGCTTGCAATGCAGCGGCTTTCTCGATAGCTTCCCGGCATGCGGAACCGTGTGAAGCAGAGCTTTTCAAAACATCTTTTTGGGGATGCCGAAGAGGAACCCGATCCATGCGGCTTGAAAGGCCGCTCGTGGAGCGATGTGAAGAAGACCGTGCTGGAGACCAACCGGCTATAGATCGGGGAGGCTATGGTATGAAGATCAAGTTTTCTGAGATTGAACGGGCTTTTGAATACGTCAACTTTGGCGCTATTCCGGGCGGCAACACCGCGCTGCTCGACAAAGCGACGGGCGAGATCTATTTCAAGTCCGACTTTGCAGGAATCGATGAAATTCCGGGAGAGGCCTATCGGTCCGAGAGCACGGTGGAGATTCCGCACAAGAACGACCTCGATCTTGGAAGCCGGTTGGTGTTCCGCTTTGTGTGCGACACGTTTCCCGACGGCTACGACAAGGTACGCGAAATTTTCAGCCGTCGCGGCGCCTACGCTCGCTACCGTGATTGGCTGGAATACAACGGCCTGCTTGATAAGTGGTACGACTACTCCAACGCCGCCGAGGAGACCGCGCTTCGCGAATGGTGCGCCGGCGAAGGGATCGAACTGGAGAGGTAGACACCCCTATCCTCTTCCTTCCTCGTTCCCGTTCGACGGGGACGGGAAGGCGGGACGAGGTTGGGGGGTTACATCCCTTTCTTCGGGGCGCGCAGCGTGAGGGTGCGGTTGAAGACGGGCGCTTCCGGGGTGTGGTCGAGGTCGGCGCAAAAGTAGCCGACGCGCTCGAACTGGTAGCGCGCGCCGGGTTCGACGGTCGCCAGCATCGGTTCGAGCTTGGCGGTGATTACCTCCAGCGAGTCGGGATTGATGAAATCCTTGAAGTCCTTTTCCTTGTCGCCCAGCGGGTTTTCGACGGTGTAGAGGCGGTCGTAGAGGCGCACCTCGGCATCGACGGCGTGCTTGGCGGAGACCCAGTGGATGGTGCTGCGGACCTTGCGCCCGTCGGGGGCGGAGCCGCCCTTGGTTTCGGGGTCGTAGGTGCAGCGCAGTTCGACCACGTTGCCGTCGGCATCCTTCACGATTTCGTTGCAGGTGACGAGGTAGGCGCTGCGCAGGCGTACTTCGCGGCCGACGGTAAAACCCTTGAACTTGTTGGGGGCGTCGTCCATGTAGTCGGTGCGCTCGATCCACAGCTCGTTCGAGAAGGGAACCTTGCGGGTGCCTTCCGCTTCCTTCTGCGGATGGTTGGGGATCTCGAATTCCTCGGCGAGCTGCTCGGGATAGTTTTCAATCACGACCTTGATCGGATCGACGACCGCCATGGCGCGCAGCGAGTTTTCGTTGAGGTCGTCGCGGATGATGCTTTCGAACTGTTCGATCTCGGTGATGCCTTCGAACTTGGTGCAACCGACGATGGCGCAGAGTTTTTTGATGGCTTCGGCGGTGAAGCCGCGGCGGCGCATGCCGCAGAGCGTCGGCATGCGCGGGTCGTCCCAGCCGGAAACGCGGCCTTCGTTGACGAGCTGCAGCAGGCGGCGCTTGCTGAGCACGATATAGGTGAGGTTGAGTTTGGAAAACTCATATTGCCGGGAGCGGAAAACGTCGAGCTCTTCGAGGATCCAGTCGTAGAGCGGGCGGTGCACCTCGAATTCCATGGTGCACATGGAGTGGGTGACGCCTTCGATGGAGTCTTCGATGCAGTGGGCGAAGTC
>NZ_JBFJYW010000171.1:0-8395 GCF_041622395.1 Pontiella sp.
CCATCAGCAGCAGTTTTTTGCTGAGGCTGAAGCGCTTTTGCTCGTCGCGCACGACGTACCCATGCGCCAGCAGCGTCATGGCGATACGGAAGACGCTGTTTTTCGAGAGCTCCAGTTGCTCCGTAAGCTCGGTGACCGACAGCCCCTGCGGAAAGTTGAGCAGGTGTTCCATAATCACGAGCGCGCGCTCGAGGTTGGGCACCTTGTAGCGGCTCTCTTTAAAATCGTCCCGTTGTTCGCCTTCCATGTTGTCCCCGTTCATTTGTTCCCGCGCGGTTGGGCCGCGCATCCCCTCGCCCGTCCGCACGCTTTGCCCAGGCATCCGGAATCCGGATTCGCCCCCATTTTGCCCGCCCCATGTCCGAGATCGATGCCCAAACACGTTGTATAGGGTACAACCCTCGGGACACGGACGCCTTCGCAACGGGTCCATCCCGCACGCGGGGCCGAGCGCATTTTTCAGGCCTCGATTGTTGTTTGTTATATGTTTGTGTGTTTTATATTACAACTTCTTACGAAAGGAGCATCCATGAAAACAATTCTCGCTATGGCGATTGCCGGCTTGGCCCTCGCGGCCGCCGCCGATAAACCCAACATTATCTTCATTCTGGCCGACGACTGGGGTCGCGGCGACATCAAGGTCTACGGCGGCGACCGCTGCAAGCTCGATACGCCGAACATGGACGCGCTTGCCGGCGACGGCATGCTGTTCACCGATGCGCACAGCTCGTCGGCGGTATGCACCCCGACGCGCTACGGCGTGCTGACCGGGCGCTACAACTGGCGCAGCCGCCTCAAGCAGAGCGTACTTTACGGTTTCGACCAAGCCCTGATCGAACCCGGCCGCGAGACCGTTGCCTCCTTCCTGAAAGGCCACGGCTATGCCACCGCCATGGTCGGCAAGTCGCACCTCGGCATGGATTTCGCGACCACCGACGGCAAGCCGGCAAAATGCACGGCCAAGAAACCGAACGAACTGAAAAGCAAATGCAACGTCGACTGGAAAGGCCCCATCAAGAACGGCCCGAACTCGGTCGGCTTCGACTACTACTGGGGCATTGCCGCCTCGCTCGACATGCCGCCCTACATCTGGATCGAGAACGACCGCTTTGTCGGCGAGTGCACCACGATCAAGGCCTTCAACCGCCCCGGCCCGGCGCACGCCGACTTCGAGGACGTCGACGTGCTGCCCACCCTCGTGGAAAAAGCCACGACATTCGTCGCCACGCAGGCCAAGACGCCCGCGCCGTTCTTCCTCTATATGCCGCTCAATAGCCCGCACACCCCCATCTCGCCCTCCAAGGCGTGGCAGGGCAAAAGCGAGCTCGGACCCTACGGCGATTTCGTCATGGAAACCGACTGGGCCATCGGCGAAGTCATCAAGAGCGTCGAAAAGGCGGGCATCGCCAGCAACACGCTGATCATCGTGACGGCCGATAACGGGTGCAGCCCCGCCGCCCAACGCGGCGACCCGAACCACATGATCGAGTTCCGCATGGGCGACGCCGAGCCGTTCGATCCCGCCAAGCACTATTCGAGCGACATCCAGCGCGGCCACAAGGCCGACATCTACGAAGGCGGCCACCGCGTGCCCTACCTCGCCCGCTGGGACGGCAAGATCAAGCCCGGCTCCGTCTGCAACGATACGATCTGCCTGGTCGACCTCTTCGCAACCTGCGCCGACATCGTCGGCAAACCGATCGCCGACACCGCGGCGGAGGACTCCGTCAGTATGCTGCCGATTCTGCTCGGCACCGCGAAAGGGCCCGTGCGCGAAGCGGTGGTGCACCACTCCATCAACGGCAGCTTCGCCATCCGGCAGGGCGACTGGAAACTCGCCCTCTGCCCCGGATCCGGCGGATGGAGCCTGCCGAAGCCGCTCTCGAACAAGCAGAAAGACAACGCCAAAATGCCGGAGCAATGGGTGCAGCTGTTCAATCTGGCGGACGATCCCGCCGAAACGAAAAACGTGGCCGCGGAACATCCGGAAATGGTCGCGCGCATGACCCAGTTGGCGCAGCGCTATATCGACGACGGCCGCTCCACCCCCGGCGCCAAGCAGAGCAACACCGGGGAAACCCACCTCTACCCGGGTTGGATCCGGAACGCGAAGCCGAACAAGTAGACCCTTGATGTATTGAGTTTGCCGCAAGGCCGGAACTCCGTTGCAAAGCAGCGAGGTTCCGGCCTTCGTCTTATTTACACGGCCTATTTTAACGCAAAGAAACAAAGACCCCCAAGGCGACATCCGTCGCCATCAAAATCCACGCGGCATAAACGGCCTGCCGGTCGATACTCCGCATCGGAATGCGGAGCTACGTGGCAACGGATGCCAATCCGTTGTCTGAAGGGCAGCCTGCCGAGCCCGCCTATTTGCAGGATATATCTTGAGTGTAGAACGCGCCTCCCGAGGAACGAGGGGGCGCGTAAGGTCATTAAAAACCGCCGCCACGGCCGCGCGGCGCAGGCTCTGCGACCAAGGCACGAAGCACACACAAACCCGGAAGCAATAGGCCGCCCCGTACGGAAGCCGCCGAGCGCGGTCTGGTAGAGCCGCCGCTCCAGGGCACACGGGATACGCGCCAGTTGTTTTTGAAGTGCGGCGGGTTCACGCCACGTTAAGATCTGTTTGTACACGGACGGTTCGCATGCGGATTAAAAGCGCCAACACAAAAGGACCGTCACCGACGGCGTCGGCTTAAGCTGCCGGCGCGGGTGGTTGCAGTTCTTCTGCCACCACCTTCGCGATGCGTCGCACATCCCCGAACTCGAGTGATCCCCACGATGACGTGGAGAGATGGTCTTGCCGGGATTCGGGATCGACGAAATGAACCGCGTTGACGATCACGCCGTGCAGCCCGGTTTTATCCGCAGCCACCCGCTTGGTTTGGTTTTCCCAAAGTTCCTTTTTCCCGCAAAGGATCAGGTAGAGGCCAACCTCCCGAAACAGCCACATCACCTGGGTGGCTTTTTGCAACCGGCGCCGGAGGTCCTGGAATTCCGCAGGACCGATCTCGTTTTCAAGTTGCCGGAAGGCCAAAACATAGCGCGCGCCCGGCAGCGCCCCGTTCTTTTGCAGGATGAACGCAAAGCCGGACGCGGATGGAACATCCACGCGGTAGGGTTCCGGATGAACCCTGGATTTAATCCGCGCCGATAGTTCGCATCCCGTCACGTTTAGGCGGTTCCCGTTTTTGGAATTATTTCCCGGGGAACAGGAAGAACGACCACTTGTATTTTCCGGAAGGCACGCGGTAGTGCTCCAGCGGCAAGGCGTTGAGCGTCCAGGTATCCTGCCCGCCGACGCCCATGTGCTTGTAGTCGATGTTGAGCGTGAAGAAGCCTTGGTCCTTGAGGTCATACGGATGATCGGCGGCGCTCAGGCTTTCCGCCGACCACGGCCAGATGGAAAAGCTGAACGGCTCGGCGCAGTCCACGCGCAACTTGCCGGCGGACCCCGAGAGCTCGAGCCAGCGGGTTTCGGTGCGCAGACCGTTTTCCTGCGGCTTGGCGTACTCGAAATACATTTCGGCGGTCGGCGAGTCATACAGCGCAACCTCGGCGGCGGCGTTGCGGTCGCAGTAGTTTTCCCACGGGCCTTTGCCGTAGTATCGCGTGGATTCGAACCCGCCGGAGACCCCGAGGGTGAAGCCCAAACGCGGCATCCAAGGCAGCGACGGATCGGCATCCAGATCCATGCCGACCTCCACCGAACCGTCGTCGCCGAAGGCATAGGAGATTTCCAGCGCGGTCTGGGGGGCGCTCTTCTTCACCACCACCTTGTTCGGCTTTTCGAAGGTCACCGATTTCGTGACCAGCTTGCCGTCGAGCTCCAGCCAGTGCTTCATTACGGAATCGGTCCGCTTGCGGTCGTTATCGGTCTGCGGACGCCAGAACGACGGCTTCATCGGGCGCTTGATCCACTCCTGCCCGTTGACGACATAGCTCGTCAGTTCGCCGGTGGCCTTGTCCACGCTTGCGGCAAAACCGGACCCCTTGACGGCGATCGAATCCTTTCCGTCTTTGACGGACAAGCCGGCCGTCGCCTGCGGAAGGCTCGGCGCGTCAACCCCGGCCTTGACGAGCAATTGTTCCTTGGCAATTTCGTAGCCCGCATCGCACCAGGGTTGGGCCTTGGTTTCGTGGACGCTCATGCGCAGCCACTGCTCGCCGCCTTTCTTGGAGACTTTGAACGGGACCTTCAGCTCGACACTCTGGCCGGCGGGCAGATCGATGGAACCGAGGTCGCCCTGCTGCACCACCTGGCCCTCTTCGGACAGACTCCAGCGGAGGGCGTAGTTTTTCAGGTTGGTGAAATTGAAGCGGTTGGTGATTTTCACCGTGCCGGCGTCCAGATCGGCCGCCTCGACGACCACCGGCTGGAAGAGGTATTTGCACTCGAAGATTTTCGGCCCCGGCGTGCGGTCGGAATTGAGAATGCCGTTGAAGCAGAAATTCTTGCTGTTGGGCTCGTCGCCGAAGTCGCCGCCGTAGGCATAGTATTCCACGCCGTCGGCGTTTTTCGTCAGCACGCCCTGGTCGATCCAGTCCCAGATATAGCCGCCCATCAGGTTGGGCTTGGAGCGGATGAGGTCCCAGTAGTCGGTCATGTTGCCGAGCGAGTTGCCCATGGCGTGCGCATATTCGCACATCACGATCGGGCGCTTGATGTGCTCGGTTTCCGACAGCACCTTGAGCTGGGCGACGGTGGAATACATGCGGCTGACGCAGTCGACCCACTTCGGGTCGTCCGGGTTGGCCATGAACGCCCACTTCTGCGACTCGAAGCCGCCCTCGGGGTTGTAATCGGGGTGGTTGGGATCGCCCTGCGCCCCTTCGTAGTGGACGAAGCGGGTCGGGTCGTAATCCTTCACCCACGCGGCCGCGGCGGCGTGGATCGGGCCGTAGCCGGATTCGTTGCCGAGCGACCAGGAGACGACGCACGGATGGTTTTTGTCGCGTTCGACCATGCGCATGACGCGGTCGTTGATGGCATAGTGCCAGGATGCATTGTTCACCAGCAGGCCGCGGATGCCGTGCGACTCGATGTTGGCTTCGTCCATCACATAGAGGCCGTACTCGTCGCAGACTTCGTAGAAATAGGGATCGTTCGGATAGTGCGAGGTGCGCACGGCGTTGAAGTTGTATTGCTTCATCAGCTCCACATCGCGGCGGTAGTGTTCGCGGGTGAGCGCCTTGCCTTCGATGTGGTCGTGGTCATGGCGGTTGACGCCCATCATCTTGACGGCCACGCCGTTGACGAGCACTTCGCCCCGATCGCTGATTTCCACCGAACGGAAGCCGACCTTGCAGCTGCGGGCTTCCTTGAGTTTGCCGTCCTTGCCGGTCAGCGAGAAAACGAGGGTGTAGAGGTAGGGATCTTCCGCCGACCATTTGCGGGGATGGGCCACCTTGGCCTCCAGCAGGCCGAACGGCACGTTGTCGCGCTGCGGATATTTTTCGTTCAGGATCTTATGCACCCCGCTGCGCAGCGGCTTTTCCAGCACGGGGTTGCCGTCGGCATCATAGAGCTGGGCCGAGAGGTTCCAGCCCTTGGAATTGTCCAGCGCGTCCGACAGGATCCGCGGGCGGATCCGCAGCAGCGCATCTTCATACTTCTCGTCCAAGTCGGTGCGCACGAAGAAATCGTTGATCGCGATTTTCGGTTGGGCCAGCAACAGCACTTCGCGGTGGATGCCGCTCAGCCGCCACATGTCCTGGTCTTCGAGGTAGGAGCCGTCCGACCAACGGAACGCCTGGACCGCGACGCGGTTCTTGCCCGGCTTGACGATGCCGGTGACATCGAACTCCGCCGGCAGGCGCGAGCCCTGGCTGTAGCCGACCGGCTGCCCGTTCACCCAGACGTAGAAGGCGGAGGAGACGCCGCCGAAATGCAGGATGATCCGCTGATCCTTCCACTCCTTGGCCACCTCGAAATCGCGAAGGTAGGAACCGACCGGGTTGGTGCGGTCGATGAACGGCGGGTTCGGGGTGTAGGGATATTTTTCGTTGGTGTAGATCGGCTGGCCGTAGCCTTTGAGCTCCCAGCTCGACGGCACCGGAATGGAATCCCAGCCGGCGGCATCGAATCCCGCTTGGTGGAAATCGGTCGGCCGATCCTTCGAATCGGGCGTGAACTTGAATTTCCAGTCGCCGTTGAGCGAAAGCATGCGCGCCTGCGCACGGTCGCCCTTCAGGGCATCCGCCTCGGTTGGATAGGAATAGGAGGTTGCGCGGGCCCCGAGTTTGCCCTGCTCGATCATCCGTTCGTTTTCCCAATCGTTTTGCGTCAACAGCGCCGACTGGGCCGAAAGTGCCAGCCCTGCAACGGCACACCAGCCAATGGTTCGTTTCATCATTTTACTCTCCCGCAATGCTTCGGTTATCGAACCGAAATTTCATCAATATACATTCCGCCGTTTTCAACCGTCGTGAGCCGGATGGTATTGGCCCCCCGCTTGATTGGAATTTCGACCGTGACGGTCTTCCAATCCGTGCCCCAGTCGTTGGCATTCGGCAACATCAGTTTTTCTTCAACCACCTGGCCATTGACCGTCAGCTTGATGGTGCGGCCGGCCCGGTTCGGGCCCTTGCCGCTGTAGCGGATCACCAGCTCGGCCGTCCCGGCATCGCCGTCGTTTTCCTGGTACCATTCAACGTAGGCGCCAACGGTGCTTCCAAAATCGACGTAGCCCTTGCCATGGAACCCCTTGCCCTTGGCGCTGACCTTGGCCCGGCTCAACTTGGCGTCTTCCGCCTGGTCTCCGCCGGCATTGGCCGCGGCAACTTCGCCGGTCCAGACAAAGCCCTCGTCCGCCGCAAAGCGCTCTTCCAGCGTTTGGACCGGTTTGCCGTCGACCACCACCAGCGCCTTCACCGTGGTGCCCAGGGGCACGGCGAACGCCCCGGTGTAGGGGGTGGACTTGACGGTCGGCGCGGCGCCGTCCGTCGTATAGAAAACCTCGACCGATGCGGCGGGCGGATTGCCGCGCAAGGCGAGTTGCCGCACATCGATGCTCACCTGGTTGGAAGAAACCTGCTTCTTTTCGCCGAGGATGCCGCTGGCCAGCAGGACGATATCGCCCGCTTCGCCGGTCGCTTCGACATAGGCGCGGGTGAGGCCGTAGAAGGCGATGCGGCTTTGCGCCTCGAAATGCTTTTCCACATCGATCGGGCTACCGTTGTCCAAGGCGCGGATCTTGCCGGGGCCGATCACCTTGAAGAAGGTGCGGTTTTCGCCATAGGGATAGAACTCGCCGCCGGCATCCTGCGTCGTTACGCGGACCTGCACCAAATCCTTGCCTTCCGGGGCCAACGGGGCGCCGTCGATCGAAAGGGCGATGCGGGCCGGGGCCGACGCGGTGCGGACGGTTTTTTCCGCCACGGGCCGGCCGCCCTGGCTGCCGACCGCCTTCAGCTCGCCGGCTTCCCACGGCACCAGCCACTGGCACTGCATTTTATCCCAGGCCTTGCCCGGCTGCTGCTTGCCCAGCGACTTTCCGTTGAAAAACAGCTCCACCGAATCGCAGTTGGAATAGACCCAGACGGGAATCTCCGTTCCCGGCTCGATGGTCGGATGCGTCCAGTGCGGCAGAAGGTGAACCATCGGCCGGTCGGTCCACTGGCTTTGGTAGAGATAGAACAGATCCTTCTCGAAGTTGGCCATGTCGATGGCCCCGCCCATGAACGATTTGAACGGCCAGCCGCCGTGGACATAGCTGGCTTCGCCGATGTAGTCGTAGCCCGTCCAGCGGAACGAGCCCGCATAGTTCGGGATATCGCGCAGCTGCTCGATGTTCTGCCGCGAATTCAACCGCACCGTCGCGTTGTCGTAGCTGGAGTTGAACACCTGCTTGCGGTTGGCGCGTCCGGCGGCATCGGTCCAATCGTGGGTAAACACTTCGACCTCGGTCAGGTCGGGCGTTTCATAGACGCCGCGCTTGAGGCCGTCGCGGTACCAGGTTTTCGTCCGGTAAAACCCGCGCACCTGCCAGGTGTGCGTATTTTCCGTGCCGATGAACACGCGGTCGGTTTTCAAGTCATCGAACCAGCCCACCCGTTCGCTACCGCCGTTCACGCCGAACACATCCATGTATTCCGAGCCGGAATGGCCGGAGGTGACCGGGCGGGTGGGATCCAGCGCGTGGCAACGCGCCACCAGATCTTGGCCGACCTTTCCGTTGGTTTCGTTGCCGACGCTGTAGATCACGACCGACGGATGGTTGCGGTCGCGCTTGATCCAATCGGTCAGGTCGCGCTCCCACCATTCGTTGAAAAAGGACCGGCCATAGTCATGCGCGGCCTTCTTTTTCCACCCGTCGAAAATTTCGTCCATCACCAACATGCCGAGTTCGTCGCAGAGGTCGTAGAAGATTGGGGTCTGCGGGTTGTGGGA
>NZ_JBFJYW010000172.1:0-8376 GCF_041622395.1 Pontiella sp.
AATGGCTATGTCGAGTTTAAGAGCCTGATGGCGGTAGGCGGAACGCTGGCCGTAACGTTGACGGACGACGTCCGGCAATCGGGGCTGGCCCAGCTGGTGTTGGTTGCGACGGATGTCCCGCCGGTAGCCGCGCTTCCGCCCTCGCCGGAGCTGCCCGACGGCGTGGCCGTCTACTTTAATCCGACCACGACGGATGCCGTTGTGGGGTCGGCCGAACTCGACGCGGTAACCCTCGGGGGCCGCTGGGAAACCGCGTTGTCCGATACGAGCCGGTTCGATGAAAACATCGGCGGTTTCCTCTACCTGATGGACGGCGCGTCGGCCCAGGGCGATTATATGGAGCTGGTCCTGGACGACGGCCTCGGGTTTGCTTCGACCGACGTGGCGATCAATTTCGAAATGCTCGCCGCCCGGGCCTCCGCAACGGCCGGCGACAAGCACGCGACGCTGATCGGCTACGACGGCACAAATGAAATCTTCCGCCTGCAATACGATTCGAACAGCGACAACACCTTGAACCGCGTTACCGTGACGACCGGCGACGGCGAGGAGTCGATGGGGTACGTTCCGCTGCGCTGGATTACGGAGAACAACGGCCCGCCGTCCGGCCTGCAGGACTTCCGCATTGTGCTCTCCGGCACCAATGCGTCTTTCAGCGGATCGAGCCTGACCCCGCAGAACGGCCCGGTGCTCAATTCCGCGCAAACCCTGACTGCGCTGCGCTGGGAGATGACCGGCACCACGACCGACAACCAGGGTTTCTGGCTCGACGACATCCGAATCTGGGACGGCCTGCCGGACGCTCCGCGCGCCGCAACCGACCGCCCGAACATTATTTTTGTCCTGATGGACGACATGGGCTACAGCGATATCGGCTGCTATGGCGCAACCAAGCTGGATACGCCCAACCTGGATGCCATGGCGTCGGACGGACTGCGCTTTACCACCTTCCTCTCTGCGGCGAACGTCTGCTCCCCTTCGCGCGCGGCGTTCCTGACCGGCGCCTATCCGCAACGGTGCGGAATTCCCATGGCGGTGAATGAACCGCTTGAAAACCATTGGTTCCTCGGGCTCGATCCGGACGAGGTCACCATCGCGGAGCAGTGCCGGAGCCGGGGCTACAAAACCTACATGGTCGGCAAATGGCATTTGGGCACCGAGGAGGTGTTCCTGCCTTTCAACCAGGGGTTCGACCGCTGGCTGGGAACCTGGGGAAACGGCGGGGAGGTCTTCGACGATACCGAGGTCGCTTACTCCACGTTCCCGGAAACGATTTTGACCGGCCTCTATACCCAGCGCGTCCGCGAGCACATCCGCGACGCCCGGGACCGACCGTTCTTCCTCTACTACGCCCACAACTACCCGCACACGCCCTATACCGAGGGGAATGCCTTCGATGGTTCCACCGGCAGCGGAACCCGATCCGATGTGCTCAAGGAGGTCGATTGGGGCATTGGCCAGATGATCGCGGAGCTGGAGGCCCAGGGCCTCCTGGAAAACACGATGATCGTCTTTTCGTCGGACAACGGCGCGGTGCCGCCGTCCAGTTATGCCAATGCGCCTTTCCGGGGCAGTAAATACGTCACGTACGATGGCGGGCATCGGGTTCCGTTCATCGTCTACTGGAAAGGCCAGATTCAGTCGCCGGGGCCGCTGGATGCGCCGCAGGTTTGGGCGATGGATCTGTTCCCGACGGTGTGCGAGCTCATCGGGGCCGCGATGCCGGACGACCGCGTCTACGACGGCACCAGCCTGGTGCCGCTCCTGGCCGACGGATCGATCGACCGCGAAGCGGATGAGCCGTTCTACTACTACTCCGGCGACAACCTCCAGTGCGTCCGCGTCGGCGATTGGAAACTCCATGTTCCGCGCACCGAATATCAACTGCCCTGGTGGGATCAAATCAAGCCGCCGCCTTCGACCTACAGTCTCTACGACATGACCGATCCGTCGGAAACCGATGATGTGGCCGCCGAAAATCCGGACATCGTCGCCGCCCTGAGCAATCTGGCGGCAAACATGGTCCTCGAGCTCGGGAACCCGGATCCGGAAACCGGAATCATGGTTTGGGGCAGCGGGCAGCGCGGCACCGGAACCCTCTTTCCCGAGGTGCCGACCATCGTCAATAACGAGTCGGATTACAGTTATGTGTATGACTGGAATACGCTGACCGATGCCGAAAAGGGACGGGCGGTAACCCGCCGCTATGCGGATGGCGCCGTTGCGCTGGCAACCGATTTCATCGATGGCTCCACCTTGCCGTATGGCTGGCGGTATCTGGAGGCCTCGGCGCCCTCGGGCGGCGTCGAAGTGCCGCTGGTGGCCGGCTCGGCGGTGGGCTCGGAGGGCAACACCGGGTTCGCCGGAAGCGGTTCCGCCGCAGTGCTCGGCAGCGCCGATGCCGGGAGTTTCGTCATTGAATCGACCAACACCGCCAACGCGGCCGTGGCCGGGACGGATCTGCTGGTGGTTCCGGGGGCGGCGTATGTCATTCTCCGCTATACCATCGACGGGAACGACGTCTCCTTCGGGAAAACCTGCGCAAGCATTACCGGCAGTTTCCGCGACCTGGTCGGCGGAACATCGGACGCTTCGGTAACCGTGCAGGTCTTCCACAACGAAACCGAACTGTTTTCGGCGGCGGGGGCGAACGGTCGGCTTCTAAAAGCAGACGGCTCCTTTGACCTCGGCGATGTCACCGTGGCGGAAGGCGACACGATCGGTTTCGTGATCGGGAGCAACGGCAACGCCGCCGGCGACGAAGTGGCGCTGACGGCCACGATGCGGTTTGCCGTCAGCACCCATGCCGCCGCGCATGTTGCCTCCGTTTCTTCTCAAGCGGTTTTCGACCATGGAACGGCAACGCTTCGCTTCTTCGGCACCCCCGGCCAGGCCTACCGCATCGAAGAAAGCTCCGACCTGACGGCCGCCGATGGCTGGAAAGAGGTCGACGAGATTCCGTTCCTGCCGACTTCGCCCTACGCCGTGTATCTCGATGCCGCGGACGCCCAAGGCTTCTGGCGCGTCAACTGGCAGGAGTGATGCGCCCGGAAAACACGGTTCGCCGTGTGGATGCCCAACTCGAACCGGTAGCGCCTGTTGATTCGTCATAGGAAAGACTGGTTCGCAACCTTTTGACGGGTTATAACGGTCCCGATTATTGCGGAATCGCGGCGAAAGGGACCGCGTGAACCATCCCGATGCACAGGTGCCGGGCGGCGCTGGAAAAACGACGAATAAATCTCGGAAAGGAGCTCAATGAGCCTGCGTGTCATTCTCTCAGTCCTTTTACTGTCGGCAGGGGCCGTGGTTGCAGAACCCTCCCCGAACATTGTGCTGATTTTTGCCGATGACCTCGGCTATGGCGATCTGGGCTGCTACGGCGCGACGAAGCTGCAGACCCCGAACATCGACAGGCTTGCCGCCGAAGGCCGCCGTTTTACCGATGCCCATTCGGCGTCGGCGGTCTGCACGCCATCGCGCTACGCCTTGCTGACCGGCGAGTATCCCCACCGGAAGGGGCTGTACGCCCCCGTCTTCCTGAAAACCGGGTTGTTGATTGATGCGAAGCAGCGGACCATCGCCGGCGTGCTGAAGGATGCCGGCTATGAGACCGCGATCATCGGCAAGTGGCATCTCGGCTTTGGCGAAAAAACGCCGGATTGGAACGGCGACTTGAAACCCGGTCCGCTGGAGTTGGGATTCGACTATTATTTCGGCGTGCCCGTGGTGAACAGCCATCCCCCGTTTGTCTATGTGGAAAACCATCGGGTGGTGGGGCTCGTTCCGGAGGATCCCTTCGTCTATGGGAAAAAAGCAAAAACCCAAGAGATTCCCGAAAAAATGAAGATGGGCGACATTGGCGGGGCCGATGCGGCCCATGCGCTGTACGACGATTATCAGGTTGGCACCACGCTGACCGCAAAGGCGGTCGAATGGATTAAGGCGCGCGGAAAAAACAAATTCTTCCTCTGCCTGGCGACCACGAATATTCACCATCCCTTTACCCCGGCGCCGCGTTTCCAGGGCACCAGCCAGTGCGGTTTGTATGGCGACTTCGTGCATGAGCTCGACTGGATCGTCGGCGAGGTTGTGAAAACGCTGGAGGAACAGGGCGTGGCCGACCATACGATGATCATCGTCACCAGCGACAACGGCGGCATGTTCAACCACACCGGGCAGGAAGCGTGGAAGATGGGGCACGCGCTGAACGGTCCGTATCTCGGGTTCAAGTTCGATGCCTGGGAAGGCGGGCACCGCATTCCGTTCATTGCCCGCTGGCCCGGCCGCATCGAGGCCGGAACCACGTCCGATGCACTGATCTGCAACGTGGACATGATCGCCACCTTTGCCGCGCTGACCGGCCAGACGCTTGCCGACGGCCAAGGCCGGGACAGTGTCAATATCCTGCCGGCGCTGAAGGGGGATCCCGTGCCGCGGGATCATCTGCTTCTCTCCCCGTATCGGAAAAGCCATCTCGCCATTCGTCAGGGGAAATGGATGTATATCGGCGGCCCGGGGGGCGGCGGGTTCGGCGGTTCGAAGGTCGGCGCGCACGGCTTCGGCGGCCCGGCCGCGATCTCCTTCTCCGGCCGCGAAAACAGCGACATCCAAAACGGCAAGCTCAAGAAGAATGCGCCGCCCGCCCAACTCTACGATTTGGAACGCGATCCGGCGCAGACGACCAACCTGTTCCATCAATATCCGGAAGTGGTTCAGGAAATGGCAGCGTTGCTGGAAACGTATAAATTGGATGCTTCAAAGAAACAGTAATGGGAAACCGATGATGAATACCCGTTTAATAAAACTGTTGTTCACCTGTCTTCTTGCCGCAGCGAGCGGGTTTGCTTCTGATGGGGAGCGCCCCAACATCATCGTCATCATGGCGGACGACCTCGGGTATGCCGACATCGGCTGCTACGGCTGCGAAGATATTCCGACGCCGCATCTCGATAAACTGGCGGCGGACGGCGTGCGCTTTACCTCCGGCTACGTGACGTGGCACATGTGCGGGCCCTCGCGCGCCGGGTTCATTACCGGGCGGAATCAGTCGACCTTTGGCTATTACAAGAATGCGTCCCTGCCGTTCGACCCCAAACAGGGCCTCCCGAAGCTCGAAACCGTTCCGAGCCTGCTGCAGAAGCAGGGCTATGTGACCGGCGGCGTCGGGAAATGGCATCTGGGAACCACCAATGACCAGCATCCGAATGCCATGGGCTTCGACGACTGGTTCGGGTTCCTCAGCGGCGGGCTGATGTATTGGCCGCTGGATCATCCCGCCTACAACGGAAAGTACAATCCGCTGAAGCGCCCGGCGAAGTGGCGCGACATCCACCACACCCTGCCGTTGGTTCACAATATGGAACCGGTGAAGCGGGAAGGCTATTTGACGCACGAGCTGACCGACGCGGGGATCCGGTTTTTGGAGAAAAACAAAGATAAGCCCTTCTTCCTGTTTATGTCCTACAACGCCCCGCATCTGGATCTGGAGGCGCCGCAGGAAACCATCGCAAAATTTCCGGCCGATCAAATGACGAAGGTTCCCGGTGTGAAACCAAAGGATCGCTCCATTTATGGGGCGATGGTCTATGAACTGGATCAGGGGGTGGGGCGGATCTTGGCGCGCGTCGATGCGCTGGGGCTGGCGGACAACACCGTGGTCTGGTTTCTGAGCGATAACGGCGGAATGAAGCGGACGAGCGATAACCGCCCGTTGAAAGCCGCCAAGGGCAGTTCCTACGAGGGCGGTTTGCGGGTGCCGATGATCGTGAAGTGGCCCGGGAAAATCCCGGAAGGCGCCGTGCTCGACGAGATGGTCACTTCGCTGGATATCGGCGCGACCGCGCTGGCGATGGCCGGAGGCGATCCGGTGCGGTCCGGATTGCATGGCCAAGACATTCGCCCGTACCTGACGCAACAATCGACGGCCGCCCCGCACGACGTGCTGTTCTGGCATACGGGCAAGGCGCCCGGCCCCACGGGGGTGATGCGCGAAGGGGACTTCAAACTCATCGTCAAAGAAAAGGGCAAAGCGGAGCTCTACAACCTGAAGAATGATCTCGGCGAAACCACGAATATCGCCGCTGCTCATCCGGAGCGGGTGGAGCGCATGCGGGCCCGCTGGATGGCCTGGAACAAAAACAATGCACCCGATCTGTGGCAAACCCCGCCGAATAATGTATACCAGTACGCAGACTACGAATGGCTCAAGGGCTCCCAGCACTATCAATCCAACTAACCAGCAACAGGAAATAAACGCATGAAAACGATCAAGAGATACCTCGGGCCCATCGGTGCCGCCATGGTGCTATCAGCTCTGGCGGTCCAGGCGCAGCAACCGGTTTCCATTGAATCGCTGTTGAATGAAATGGTCGATGCCGATTCCGTGGCGCGCTATCCGGAACGGGATTTCCGGCTCAAGCAGCACAGCAGCTACGACCGGCGCTCGACTGGCCCGGAGGACACGAAGGGTTGGTTCATGAACAAGGACGCCAACTGGTCGGCCTCCGACACGAACTTTATCCGCACCGAGGAAAACAACGGGCGGAAGGAGTGGGTCGTGATGGACCACGTGGGGCCCGGGGCGATCGTGCGCACCTGGATGCCTTGGCGCAACCCCAAGAACGCCGGCACCGACATCAACATGCGCATTTATCTCGATGGCTCCGATGTGCCGGCGCTCGAGGGAAACATGCTGGGCATGTTTGATGGAACGGGCGTGATCCCGTATCCGTTTGCCCATTCGTCCCTCCGCTCGGCGGTGAACTTTTTCCCGATTCCCTATGCCAAAAGCTGCAAGGTCACGACGGATCAAGTCCCGTTCTTCTTCCAGTTTACCTTCCGCGAATACGCCGAAGGCACCCCGATCAAAACCTTCGCCAAGTCCGATTTCGACGCGCTTAAGCCGTTGACGGAAAAAGTCGGCAAAACGTTGCTGAATCCAGCCGCGAGCGATGGAACTCGGAGCGCTGCGGCGTTGAAGCCCGTTTCGCTCGGCGCCCAACTGGCCGCGAACGGGGAAAAGCAACTTGAGTTGCCGGCCGGCCCCGGGGCGATTCGTGAATTGCGCGTGAAGCTGGGAAGCTACGACGATCCGACCGTCACCCGCACCGTTGTGCTGAAGATGGAGTTCGACGGCAAGGAGACCGTCTGGTGCCCGATCGGCGATTTCTTTGGTTCGGGGGTCGGCTTGAATCCCGTGCAGGGCTGGTACTGCACCGTCGCGGAGGATGGCACGATGTCCAGCCGCTGGGTCATGCCTTATCGGCAGTCCGGCACGATCTCGCTGGTTAACCTCGGCAACGAACCGGTCGAGGTGCAGCTCGAAGCCGCCGTCGCCGATTGGACATGGGATGATCGTTCCATGTATTTCCACGCCGGTTGGCGCGGACAGTATCCGGTTGCAACGCGGCCCTACTCGGACTGGAACTACATCACGCTCTCCGGCCGCGGCGTCTATGTCGGCGACACCCTGACGGTCATGAACCCGGATGAAAAATGGTGGGGCGAAGGCGATGAGAAAATCTGGGTCGACGGCGAGGATTTCCCGTCGATCTTCGGAACGGGAACCGAAGACTACTATGCCTATTCGTGGGGCGGCATGAGCACCGACTTCTATGAGCACCCGTTCCACGCGCAACCGCGCGCCCACAAGTACAACAAGCTCAACCGCAAGAGCGCGGCCGAAGCGGGTACGCGCAACACGCAGGGCTACAGCGTCGAAACCCGCACGCGCGCCCTCGATACCATGCCCTTTGGCCGCTCGCTCAAGCTGGACATGGAAGTCTGGGCGTGGGCCGACTGCAACATGGGCTATCAAGTCGGGACGTGCTGGTACGGCTTTGAGGACACCACCTCGAACCAGAAGCCGGAGCCGGTCGAGGTGCTCAACATCCCGTCGCTGCCGTCCGCCGAAACGGCGGGCCCGGTCGATCCGTTCAAGGGCGCGGCCGACATCGCCCCGAACCTGGTGGTTTCGAAGCCGGAGGCCGTCGTGCTCAAGATGCAGGATCTCAAGCAGCTGAAAATCAAGGGCGACTGGAATTCGAACAACCAGCTTTTGTTCAAAGGCTGCCAGACCGGCGATGCGATCGAAATCCGCATCCCGGCCGCCAGTCCCGTTGCCGAAACCTTGACCTTGCACGCCACGAAATCGCGCGACTTCGGCATCCTCCGTTTTTCGGTCAACGGCAAGCCGGCCGGGGCGGAGGTCGATTTCTACGCCGCCAAGCCGGCGCCGTCCGGCGCGATTAAGCTGGGCGTATTCGATCCGGTCGACGGCGTCTATCTGCTGCGCGCCGAGGTTGCCGGAAAGAACCCCAAGAGCAGCGGGACGTACTTCGGTCTCGACTGCGTGAGCTTCGGCCCGGCGGAATA
>NZ_JBFJYW010000173.1:0-8361 GCF_041622395.1 Pontiella sp.
ATCGCCGCGCCTCCGGTAAAAATGGATGGGACTAAATTTTTGAAACAAAAAACCATATTTACCTTAAGCCCGGTATGTTAACCCCATTCCCATCCATTTTTATGAATAGATCAGGCTAGCCCAGCGCCCCCCACATTTCACACTTCATGAAGTGTGATATTGAAATGGCAAAAGACGCCCCCCTTGGGATGGCCGAAAGAAACCACGATCTCCGCACGGTCGGACGTTCCTTCGATCTATGTTCTTTTCAACTGGCCGCAGTTTTTCCTCTGTAGCCGCCGCTCCGTCAATCCGGTCTACATTTTGCAAACGCGCAAAGGCCCACGCCCGTATCTCAAACTCGCGGGCGGCGCCCACTTCAAGCTACGAAAGGCCATAGCAACCGCAAGGCGAATCGCATAGCGGCCTAGCCCGGCGCCACTCCCTACATTTCACACTTCATGAAGGGTGAAGATAACGGCGGAAGACGGGTCCTCCTTCCGCTTTCACACTTCATGAAGTGTGATTAACGACGAAAGAGCCCCCCCTTTCGGGATGATAGGAAGAAGCCGCCGCGCCACAAAAAAGCCCGTCGTGCGACGGGCTTTCCTCGATCCGGCCACATGTCCGGGGTTTTAGCCTTTGATGGCGGCCTGCGCGGCTGCCAGGCGCGCGATCGGCACGCGGTAGGGCGAGCAACTGACATAGTCGAGGCCGGCTTTCACGCAGAACTTCACGCTTTCGGGATCGCCACCATGCTCGCCGCAAATGCCGCACTTGAGGTTCGGCCGGGTTTCGCGTCCGAGCCGCACCCCCATCTTGACCAACTGCCCGACCCCGGTCTGGTCCAAATGCTGGAACGGATCGGACGGCAGGATCTTTTCGTTGAGGTAGTCGGGCAGGAACGAACCGATATCGTCGCGGCTGTAGCCGAAGGTCATCTGCGTGAGATCGTTCGTGCCGAAGCTGAAGAACTCGGCCGTATCGGCGATCTCGTCGGCCGTAAGCGCCGCGCGCGGAATCTCGATCATCGTTCCAACCATGTAGCTCACCTTGACCGTGGCCTTGGCAATGATCGCCTCGGCCTCTTTTCGGACGATCTTTTCAAGGAAGTCCAGCTCGGCCTTGGTTCCGATCAGCGGGATCATGATTTCCGGAAGCACCTTGATCGGCTTCTTCAATCTGGCCACCTTGCAGGCGGCGCCGATGATGGCCTTGGTCTGCATGACGCAAAGCTCCGGGTAGGTGATGGAAAGGCGGCAGCCGCGGTGGCCGAGCATCGGGTTGAACTCATGCAGCGACTGCACACGCTCGGTAACCTTTTTGAGCGGGACGCCGAGACGCTTGGCCATTTCCTGCTGGTCCTTCCGGGTGTGCGGAACGAATTCATGCAGCGGCGGGTCGAGCAGGCGCACGGTAACCGGTAGCCCGTCCATGGCCTTGAAGATGCCCTCGAAGTCCTTTTGCTGGTGCTTGAGCAACTTGGCCAGCGCGGCTTTGCGGGACTTTTCGTCGTCGGCAAGAATAAACTCGCGGATGGCCCAGATGCGGTCGCCCTCGAAGAACATGTGTTCCGTGCGGCAGAGGCCGATGCCCTCGGCGCCAAAGGCGCGCGCGGCGGTGGAATCCTTCGGGGTATCCGCATTGGTACGCACGTTGATGGTGCGGTTGGCGTCGGACCATTTGGAAACCTCGGCGTACATCTTGTAGATCGGATCCTTCTTGGCGGCGGCGTTGTTGTCGACCACGGCGGAAACCACCGGACTGACCTGCGTGGGAATCTGGCCTTCGTAGACCTTGCCCGTGGATCCGTTCAGGCTGATCCAATCGCCCGCCTTATAGACCTTCTCCCCGACGGTGACGGTTTTCTTTTTGTAGTCGATTTTCAGGTCGCCGGCGCCGCAGATGCAGCACTTGCCCCAGCCGCGCGCGACCACCGCCGCGTGGGAGGTCATGCCGCCGGTGGAGGTCAGCACGCCTTGCGCCGCCCACATGCCGCCCACGTCTTCGGGGCTGGTTTCGTGGCGGACGAGCACGACCTTTTCCCGGGGGTGCTTCTTGACTTCGGCTTCGGCCTCGTGGGCCTCGAACGTGATCATGCCCACGGCGGCTCCCGGGCCGGCCGGCAGGCCGGAGGTAATCAGCTGGGCTTTCTTTTCGGCCTCGATATCGAAGATCGGGAAGAGCAGCTGTTCGAGGTCCTCGCCGGAAAGCGTCATCAGCGCTTCCTTCTGGGTCAGGATCTTGGGCTGGTTTTCGCCGGTGAAGAAATCCTTGCCCGTCGCCATTTCGACGGCCCAGCGAACGCCGGCGAGGCCGGTGCGCTTGGCGTTGCGGGTCTGCAGCATGAAGAGCTTGCCTTCCTGTACGGTGAATTCGACGTCCTGCGGATATTTGTAGTGTTTCTCGAGGCGGGCCATGATCTTCTGGAGATCGGCATAGGCCTTCGCCCAAACCTTCGAATCCTCGTTCGGCATGTCGTCGAGATGCTTCGGCGTGCGGATGCCGGCCACGACGTCTTCGCCCTGCGCATCGATGAGGTATTCGCCCATCGGCATGCTGTGTCCGGTACCGCCGTCGCGGGTGAAGGCCACGCCGGTGCCGGATTCTTTGCCCATGTTGCCGAAGACCATCGAGCACAGGTTGACCGCCGTGCCCAGCAATCCGTTGATCTTGTTGATCTGGCGGTATTTTTCGGCGCGCTCGGAGTTCCAGGAACCGAAGACGGCGCGGATGGAAAGGTCGAGTTGCTCCATTGGATCCTGCGGGAAGGGCTTCTTGACCTTGTTCTGGTAGACCTTCTTATAGATATCGACGAGTTCCTTGAGCTGTTCGGCCGTCAGGTCGGTGTCTTCCTGGGCCTTGTATTTTTTCTTGATGGATTCGAGTTCGACCTCGAAGTCGTGGTGGGTCAGTCCGGTGTAGGGCCCCATGACCACGTCGCCGAACATGTCGATGAAGCGGCGGTAGCAATCCCAGCCGGTACGCGCGTTGCCGCACTGTTCGATGAAGCCGAGCACCGACGTGTCGGTCAGCCCGAGGTTGAGAACGGTGTCCATCATGCCGGGCATGGAGACGGCGGCGCCGGAGCGGACGGACACCAGCAACGGATCGGCGGGATCGCCGAGCTTTTTGCCCATGTTGTCTTCCAGCTTCTTGAGTTGCACCTTGAGTTGCTTTTCCATTTCGGGGGGATACTTGCCGCCGGTCTTGGAATAGTACGCGCATGCTTCGGTTGAAATCGTGATGCCAGGAGGTACGGGAAGGTTTGCGTTCGCCATTTCTGCGAGGTTTGCTCCCTTCCCCCCGAGGATCGCCTTCATGCTGGTATCGCCTTCGGTGAGTTCCTTCGAAACCCCGTAGAAATAGACATATTTTTTCTGGGCCATGCGTTTCTCCTTAATTGACAAGTAAATGCTTACGAACAAAAACAGTATATATTTAGCAGAGCAATAAACAGAGTCAAGAGCCCCGAAGGTTTATTACCCGACAACTAGGAGGCAGACGGTCAAGACAGGGCATAGTGCGCCGTGAGCAGGGCCACCGAAAGGCCCAGTTCAACGAATGCGATCCGCCGGATATCCAGCCCGCTCGCCAACTTCTGCCACTTCTCCTGAAAGAACAGGCCACACGCCCCGTCGATCATCAAAACGATGCCGAGCCAGAACAGAATGGAGGAGAACGTAGACATATTGCGCATCAAGCTTTCGGATCGAAGAAGCAAGCACTTAACGGCGACCGGGTGCCGGAATCCGGGGTTCCGCGAGCATCGCCCCTACCCACCGAGCACCGTAACAATGATTCGGCGGGTGCGGGGCTTGATATCGGCTTCCAGGTGGAACACCTGTTGCCAGGCTCCCAGCACCAGACGCCCGTTTGCCAATGGAATGGTGGTTTCCGGCCCCGCGAGCGAGGCCTGCAGGTGGGAATGGCCGTTGCCGTCGTGCCATTGGCGCTCATGGCCATAGTCGAGGCTCGGAGGAATCAGGCGGTCGAGCATTTCCGGCAGATCCCTTTCCAATCCGGGCTCGTATTCGATGGTGCCGATGACCCCCGTACTGCCCTCGTTGAAGACGTGCACAAGCCCGTTTTTAATGCCCGACCGCTCGGCAATGGCCTCGACCCGGCAGGTCAACTCGTGCATGTCGCGGTGGCCGGTCGTCTCAATCTGTATTTCTTCGCGGTAAAACATTTTCCCCCCATCGGTTGCAATGCAAGAGCCAAGGAACGCGAAGCGCGGCCATCGATTGACGGTCGTGCGTCACGCCACCGGATAGTTGACCCCCAACAAATCGGATGCCGCCTTGTTAAACGCCTTGCGCTCCTCCCGAACGGTTTCCTTTACGGTGGAGGAGCGGTCCTTGAAATAATCCCAGTCGAGGCCGAGCGGGGCGCCGAGATGGGTCTTGAGCTTGATCGCCTCGACGGGGTCGATGTTTTCGAGCTCGTGGAGGTTTTCCTTGATGTAGTGGTAGGCATCGCGGAACGGCATCCCCTCGCCCACCAGCTCCAGCGCGCGGTCGGTGGCGAAGACGTCCGGCGTAAAGCCATCGATCAACGCCTGGCGGTTGGCCTGGGTTGCTTCGACCATCGGGGCCAAGATGCGTAGGCAGGCCCGCGTGGTGGAGATGCCTTCCATGAACAGCTCCTTGGCTTCCTGCAGGTCGCGGTTGTAGCCCGTCGGCGATCCCTTGATCAGATCGTAAACGCCGAGCTCGGCCGCCTTGACGCGCGAGGCCTTCGCCCGCACCAGCTCGCACACATCGGGATTCTGCTTCTGCGGCATGATCGAACTGCCCGTGCAGAACTCCGCCGGCAGCTTGAAGTAGTCGAACTCCGGCATGGTGAACAGCATGAAATCCTGCGCCAGGCGCGAGAGCGTCAGCATGACCTGCCCCATGGCGCCGAGCACGATCGACTCCATCTTGCCGCGGCCGTTGTTGGCATAAAGCACGTTATGGGACGGGCGGCTGAATCCGAGCAGGTCGGCGGTCAGCTGGCGATCGATCGGCAGCGGGACGCCGTAGGAGGCGGCGGAGCCGAGCGGACATTGGTCGTTCAACTCGTAGGCATTGACGAGCGCCACGCAGTCGTCGAGCAGGCTTTCGGCGTGGGCGGTCGCCCACAGGCCGACGCTCGACGGCATGCCCGGTTGCATATGGGTGCGCCCGACCATCGGAACCGCCTCGTGCTTATGGCCAAACGCAACCAAGGCGTCCACCAGCGCGGCGGCTTCCTCCAAGGTGGCGAGCACCTGCTCCTTGGCATAGAGGCGCAGATCGACGGCCACCTGGTCGTTGCGGCTGCGGCAGGTGTGGATCTTCTTGCCGAGGTCGCCCAGTTTCTTCGTGAGCGTGCGCTCCACCGCCAGATGCACGTCCTGGTCGGCCAGCTCGATCGTAAACTTGTTTTTCTGGGCAAGCCCGATGATTTCCACCAAGCCCGCGATCACCTGCTTGCGTTCCTCTTCGCTGATCAGCTTCGGCTCCACGGGCATTTTGGAGAGCATGGTCACATGCGCCGCCGTCCCGATGCAGTCGACCGTGATCAGCGCATGATCCAGCTCCACGTCGCGTCCGGCCGTGAAGGCCAGCACTTCATTGTCGATGGTTCCAACGGTTGTCTTTTGCTTTGCCATAAATCACCTCAAATTGTTACCCATGAATAAACGTAAATACGGAAGGATTATCAACCCTTAATCCTTCGTTCGCCCGGTTGATTCGACGAGGATGGTGACGGGCCCGTCGTTGAGCAGCCCGACCTCCATTTCGGCGCCGAACCGCCCGGTGTGCGGCGCAAAGCCCCGGGCAACGAGCGCCGCGACATATTCGTTGTACAGCGCCTCGCCTTGGTCCGGTCTTGCGGCAGTGATGAAGCTCGGGCGATGGCCCTTGCTGCAGTCGCCGTACAGCGTGAACTGGCTGACGGAAAGGATCTCGCCGCCGATGTCGGCGACGGACAGGTTCATCTTTCCGCCGGCATCCTCGAAGATGCGCAAGCCGGCGGTTTTGCGGGCCAGGTAACGGGCATCGAAGACCGTATCGTCGTGCGACACGCCGACCAGCACCAACAGGCCCGGGCCGATTTCGCCGATGCGCTCCCCCGCGACCTCAACCGAGGCCTGCTTCACTCGCTGAACAACCAGTTTCATAAAAAGCCCAGGGTCGAAAAGTCGAAGGTCGAAAGCCGGCTCACTTGAGCGACCTTCGACCTTCAGCCCTGCGACATTCGACCGTCGGTTATTCCGTCACATGCGAAACGCGGAAGGCCGGAAGGCGGTTGAGCGCCGCGGCAACTTCGTAACGGCGCGGGCGGGCCAAGTCGCCGCGCGGAACACGCACGAGGGCGTTGAGGCCTTCGTTCGACAGGTCGCGGTCGACGAGGTCGAGGATTTCGCGCAGCGGATAGCCTTCGTCCATGTAGCGGAGCTTGGCGTAGTAGAGCACGAAACCGATGGCGCGGGCCTGGTCGGCGTCGGCGATCTGCTTGACGGCGTCGAGATCGACGATCGAGCGGCCGAACTGGAGATAGTCCTGTTCGTCGGTTTCGATGACGAGGTCTTCGCGGCCGATGCTCGGGTCGATGGAACTGGGCATGACCCAGCGCGAACGGCTGAGCATCGAGGAGAGGTTTACGGTGCTATCGACCACCGTGGAGGGGACGATGTCAAGGGCCTTGGCCGCTTCGGTGATATCGGAGATGCAGAAGTTTTCGATCTTCAGGATCTTGTCGGCAATCGGAATGAATTCGGCGACCAGGCTGCTGCCGGCCACGACCATCGAGATCCCGAGCTCGTCCACCATCTGGCGGGCACGGGCCGCCAGCGTGTTGCGGCTGGATTCGCCGAGCAACGGAGCAACCCGGGTATCGGACGAAAGGAAGGTGGAGGAGGAGCTGTGCTCATCGAACAGCAGTACGCGGGCACCGGCCTCGAGGGCTTCGACGGTGGACGCGGCTTGCGAAGTGAAGGCGCCGGCCGCCTTCGTGGAGTAGGAAACGGGGTTTCCGCCGTCCGGGAGCTCCTTTGCGAACGCCGAAATATCGACCTGCTGGATGGAGCGGCCGACTTCCGAGCGGATGCCGACGGCATCGGCAACGGTCACGACGTTTTCGCGGCCATCGCCGGGAACATGGTTGTAGATGCCTTGGGCAATGGCGTCCATCAGGTCGACGCGCCCGCTGTTGGACTCGCCGAGAATCAGCGTCAGTCCGTTCGGGATGCCGATCCCGCGCACGGTGCCGGAATGCGGCACTTCGACTTCTTCGAGCAACGGGGCATCCACTTCGACCGGGGAAAGCCGTTCATAGTCCGGCTGGTCGGTTCCGGCGATGCGGCTCACGAGCGCCCCCTCGGCGACGAAGGCCACTTGGCCGGAAGCCCCGAGGTACTGGCGGAGACGGTCGGCGTCTTCCATGTTGTTGACGTGTCCGTCGGCATCGGCGGTATCGATGTTGCAATAGAGCAGGCTGTTGCTGATGATTTCCGGCAGGTCTTCAAAGAAGATCTGCTGCGCCAATTCGCCATCGATCGCCGCCATCGGTTCGCCATCGACCACCGCCGTTTGAACCGGCAGGGCAATCTCGATGCGCACCTCGATGTATTCCTTGGTCAGCAACAAGGCGTTGCGGGGAAGAATCTTCTGATTGGGAGAGGAGAGGCCGATGTGGCGGCGGGCGATGCCGTTCTGGTCGAACTTGGCCAGCTTTTCGACGTTGGCGGCCAGGCGGCGAAGCAACAGGTCTTCCATGGCCGTACGGCGCACGGGACTATCGAACAGGTACTCGGGAATTTCAGCGATGGTCTGCGGGATACGGATGGTGAACACGGGCAAACTCGCATCTTCGGACTCGAAGTCGATGGCGGAGCACTTGATGACGTACCGCGAAAAATCGAAGTCGCCGACCATCTGGCTGTATTCGGAAACCGGATGGCCGTCCAAGCCCGCCAGCAAATTGTAGAATTCCTTCTTATCCTTCATAGTCCAATATCCTTCGTTTTATCAGTTACACAAACCATCCCAACCGGAAATCGCAATGAGTCGGTTACTGTGCCTTTTTAGGATCCTTTTTGGAAGCGGACTTTTTATCCTTTTTAGGGGCATCGCTCTTGGGCTTGTCGGCGGCGGCATCCTTTTGGTAGCCGGAGCTGCGGTAGTCGGTCAGATAGAAGCCGGACCCCTTGAACAAAAACCCGGCCCCGCCTCCGATCAGGCGGCGCACCGCGCCCTCGCATTCGGGGCATTCGGTCAACGGATCGGCAGACATGCTCTGGAAGGCCTCGAAATGATGGCCACACGCGGTGCATTCGTAGTCGTATGTCGGCATGGAATTCTCCTGTAAATCGTTCGAAAGAGGCGGAATCTAGCGCATTCGTTCCCGTTG
>NZ_JBFJYW010000174.1:0-8357 GCF_041622395.1 Pontiella sp.
GGGTGCCGAGAATGCGCTTTATTCGGGTTCGCTCGAAAAGCTGGCCCGCATGCGCAGGCGTCTGGCGGAGCACGGGTTCACGAGCTTTGCGGAGGCGTAGTTCCGGAGGGTGGAGGACGGAGGGCGGATAACGGGGAGGCAAGAATGCCGCCCGTACTGCGGAGGAGTGGTGTGAGCTATAATCCTGAAATTCATCATCGCCGGTCGATCCGGCTCAAGGGGCATGATTATGCCGGCGGCGGGGTGTATTTTGTGACGATTTGTGCGCATCGGGAGTTTGTCGAATGGGCAGACGGGAAGCCTTTTGGGGCGAGCGGGCGCGGGGCGGCAGTCGTGCCGCCCGGACGAATGGCGCCCATACGGGAAATTATGGAGGAGGAAATGCAAAAGACGGCGCGTCTTTTGCCGTGGATGGAGTGGGGCGAGCGGGTGATAATGCCGGATCATTTTCATGCCCTCATAAGGGTTGAGCGTGGTGGCGGCCGTCTGGGGGATGTGATCACGGGATTTAAGGCGGGGGTAACCCGCACCGTGCGCGCTAGGGGCGATATTCTTGTCGCCCGCAATGGGACGCATGCCCCTGAGAACATGCGGATTTGGCATCGTAATTATTATGAAATGATTGTCCGCACGCCGGAGGCGGAGCAGACCATTGCGGAGTATATCCGGATGAATCCGTGGCGTTGCGTTACTGATTTCGGAGCGGGGTTGCGCGGAATGGGAAATCCGGGGTTGTGGACTGCGAAAAAGCTGGGGGTGTTGTGCAGTCGCAATGCGCCGCAGGGGGTCGACAACAATGCCATCCTTGCGGACCACCTCGTTGCCCTGAGCGGATTCCATTCCCCCGTGGAACGGGAGATTTTCGAAAACCTTCTGGAGTGCAAGCGGCCGGTTATCTGGTGCCCGGCCTGGGGCTTGGATTGGGCGGCGTCACAGCCCGCCGTACGGGAGGCGTTGGAAGAAAACCGGTTGTTGATTTTAGAAATGCGCAATCACGACGGGGATTTGGCCGCGGCGGAGCAACGGAATCGGTTTGTGCTGGAGCGTGCGGATGAACTTTGGCTGCCGCATGTGGCTCCCAACGGGATGCTGGATCGGTTGATCCGTGAGTTGCGTGTGGAAGAGAAAGTGAAAGCGAGGGCTCCAGCGACGCGGGGGGTAAAAGAACCGGCCCAAACATCATCCCAGAAAAGTAAATGAACCACCGATCGACACAGATTTAAGAACAGGCTCTTACTCCGGCGGGTGAGCAGGACAAACTTGAGTATCTGTGTCCATCTGAGTTCATCAGTGGTTCCCTTCCCCGGCGGAGCCGGAACCAATTTTTTTGCCGCGGAGGATCGGGGCAACACGAATCCCTGTGCTTCCGTGTTTGCTATTGCTCCGGCGGTTAAATATTGCGCATTCCATGCGGGAGATCGTTAGCCACAAAAGAGCGCAAAGATCGCAAAAATCACCCGAAAGCCTGTGGAATGAACCTTTGGTGTCCTTGCGTTCTCTCGTGGCCATAACCCGATATTTATCTGCCGAATCGATGGCGACGCGGGGGGTAAAAGAACCGGCCCAAACAGGATGGGCAAAAAAAGCCCCGCGGAAGCGGGGCTGAAAGTGGAGCCAATGATCCGATTCGAACGGACGACCTGCTCATTACGAATGAGCTGCTCTACCAGCTGAGCTACATTGGCCTCTCGAAAGAGTTGATCTGTTTACGAAAAAGGGCGCACCGGGTCAATGCACATTTACGAATTTCGAGCGGGGGGCGCCCAGAACCGTTTCGCCCCTCGGCGTGCATAGAATGGTTTTGCTGCCGGGCCGTCGGTGCGCGCCGCGTCGAGGCGCGGGGCGGGCAACGTCGCGATCGCGCGGGATCAATGCAGTTCGGAAAGCTGGCCGAGGTTGAGGTTGAGGTCCTGCCAGAGGTTTTCGGTGGCGAACTCGGGGTATTCGCCGTTGCTGTCGGCCATGTCGAGGATGGTGACGACGCCGGAGCCCTCGATGCGGAAGGCTTCGAGCCGGAAGTCGCGCAGGGCGCGGCCGGAGGCGAGCTTGACGTGGCCGCACTTGGCGATGGTTTGGATCACCTTGCGCTTGATGAACATGCCGGAGCGGACGTTGAGGTCGGCTTCGGTGATGTAGGCGAGCTCGCGCCCGTTTTCGTCGCGCCAGACGAGTTTGGCGCGGCGCAGCTTGACGAGGGTTTTTTCGTTGATGGCGTAGGCGGGGAATTTGGGCAGGGCGTCGTTGTCGCCCATCTGGGTGGGGTTGAGCCCGAGGACGGCGCCGAGGCGCGCGCCGACGCCGTGGAGGACGAGCGGCTCCCAGTTGCCGCTTTGCGGAATGCGGCGGAATTCGATGTCGAGGTTGTCGAGGTTGAGCTGCCGCACGAACGGGGTCTTCTTGGAAAAGAAGGAGAACCAGTTGAACGAGACCTTGACGTCGGGGATGGAGGCGCCCTCGAAGCCGAGCCCTTCGAGCCGCAAGCCCATCAGCGGGGTGGCCCCGCATTTTTCGAGCGTGATGAGCTGCCGCGCGCCGTTGGACAGCTTGTCGGCAACGGCGGAGCGGAAGCCCTGGGTGCGGGTGATGACGTGCGCACCGATGTAGAGGATGAGGAACACGATGAACGCCAGGATGGCGTTGCGCTTGATCCGAATCCTCAGCGGCTTCTTTTTGGCGGGGTTGCTAGCCATTGGCCAGTTCCTTGGAACGCGCCTGCGCCGCCAGCAGCGCCGCGACGACCGAGTCCTTTACGCCGCGCTCTTCCAGCGTCGAGATGGCGGCGTGGGTGGTGCCGCCCTTGGAGGTGACCTTGGCGCGCAGTTCGGCGGCCCCTTCGCCCGATTCCAGCATGAGTTCCGCGGCGCCGATGACGGTGGCGAGCGCCAGGTTGCGCGAGATGCCCGGCTTCAGCCCCATTTGGTCGGCGGCTTCGAGCATGCTTTCGAGCAGGTAGAAGACATAGGCCGGGCCGCTGCCGCTCAGCGCGGTGACGGCGTCGATCTCCTCTTCCGTAACGACGACGGCGGTGCCGACGGCGCCGAGCAACGTGCAGGCGATTTCCAGATCGAACTCGGTGGCCAGCTCGCCGGCGGCGATGCCGGCGGCGCCGCGGCCGATCAGCGCCGGGGTGTTGGGCATGACCCGCACGACGCGGATCGGCTGGCCATGGGCGATCGTGGCGGACGGGATGCCGGCCATGATGCTGATCACCAGGGCTTCCGGCTTGAGGGCGCTTTCGATCTCCGGCCAGACGGCGGGGAAAATCTGCGGCTTGACGGAGAGTACGACGACGTCGGCGTTGGCCACCGCTTCGGCATTGTTCATGGAGGTTCGGATGCCGTAGCCGAATTCGAAGTGTTCCAGCCGCGCTTCGGAAATGTCGGTCACGCAGACCTCTTCCGCCGTAACCACTTCGTTTCCGATAATTCCCGCAACGATGGCCTCGGCCATGTTGCCCGCTCCGATAAAGGTAATGTTCATAAGATCCTGTGTGTAAGTTTTAGGGTTAGGTTATCACGTTCGTAAAATGGGTTGAGCCGGGCGTCTAGCCCCTTGTTCCGAAAAGGTCGGTTCCGATGCGCACCCAGGTGCTGCCTTCTTCGATGGCGACTTCGAGATCGTGCGACATGCCCATGGAGAGCTCGGGCAGGGGGGTTCCGGTGGTTTGCTGCAGGCGGTCGCGCAGCGCGCGCAGGGCGCGGAAGTGGACGCGGGTTTTTTCGGGGTCGGGCGCGAAGGGCGGAATGGTCATCAGGCCGTGTACCTCGCATTTACCCATTCGGTTGGCGGCTTCGACGACCTCGGCGACCTCGTCGGGTTTCATGCCGAATTTGGCGGATTCGCCGGATACGTTGACCTGCAGCAGGACGGGCAGGGGCGTGGCGGCATGGCTATCGAGCGCTTCGAGCAGCTTGAGCGAGTCGACGGAGTGCACCATCTGGAACAGCCGGGCGGCGACCTTGGCCTTGTTGGTCTGCAAGTGGCCGATGAGGTGCCACTCCAGCCCGGACGGGCACAGCTGAATTTTCGACTGCGCCTCCTGGATGCGGTTTTCGCCAAAGAGGCGCAACCCGCAGGCGGCCGCCTCGCGTACGGCTTCGGGCGGCTTGGTTTTCGATACGGCCAGCAAACGGACGCTGTCGCGATCCCGTCCCGCCTTTTTGCAGGCGGCGGAAATCCGCCGTTCCACCGATTCCAAGCGTTCTTCAAACGTATCGTTCATTGCTTCCCTTCTGTCAGATTGAGCTATGCACAATTACCTTCAATTGCGGCGGGATTAAAGAATGAAAGCGCGAAAACCGTTTCGCGCGCGCCGTTGTCCGGCCCTTTTTTCCCGGGGTCCCGGCCGGTTTTCCGCCCGGCAAATGAAAAGGCGGGATAGCCGATCGAATATACCTGGGATTTTAATTGCAATACTTTTGGTGCTATTTAGACTGCAACACATTCCCCGCGGAGATGTGACCGTTGGGAATTTGGTTGGAACCCATAACAAGGAGATAGAGAATGAAAAAGTTAATCATGATTGCGGCGGGTTGTGCGTTTGCCGCCGGGGTATATGCGGAAACCGCAGCGTTCCAGGCTTCGTTAGTTCCCGATATTGCGCTCCAAAGTCGCGATACCGATATCAAAGGAGCATCCATTGGCGTTTGGAATGAAAACCCGAGCTCCAAATTCCAGTGGCAGTTGGGTTTCGTGAACGGTTCAACCGGCGACAGCGTCGGGGTCCAATGGTTTGTTTTTCTGCCGACCTTCTTCAACTATGCTGAAAACTACACCGGCGCCCAGCTTGGCGTCGTGAACTATGCTTCCGGCGATTTCACCGGTTTGCAGTGGGGGCTGGCCAACTATTCCGCCAGCCTGACCGGTGTCCAGCTCGGCGTAGTCAACGTGGCCAAGGCGGTCGATAGCGGCTTCCAGTGGGGCCTCGTCAACTATGCGGAAACAACGCATAACCTGTTCCAGCTCGGTCTCGTCAACATCATGACCGACAATAACTGGTTCACCGACGTCCCGGGCGATCTGGCCAAGGGATTTGTCATTGTCAACTGGACCTTCGGCGACAAATAGCACGCGCCAAGGCAACGATTGGAAAGCCGCTCCGTCGTGGGGCGGCTTTTTCGTGGTCGGGCGCGAAGGGCGGAATGGTCATCAGGCCGTGCACTTCGCATTTACCCATTCGGTTGGCGGCTTCGACGACCTCGTCGGGCTTCAGCGGCGCAACCCGCAGGCGGCCGCCTCGCGTACGGCTTCGGGCGGCTTGGTTTTCGATACGGCCAGCAAACGGACGCTGTCGCGATCCCGTCCCGCCTTTTCGCAGGCGGCGGAAATCCGCCGTTCCGCCGATTTCAAGCGTTCTTCAAACGTATCGTTCATTGCTTCCCTTCTGTCAGATTGAGCTATGCACAATTGCCTTCAATTGCGGCGGGATTAAAGAATGAAAGCGCGAAAACCGTTTCGCGCGCGCCGTTGTCCGCCCATGCCGGGAGAGCGGAAGGCCGTTCTTTTGGCCGGAAAGAGGGAGGGGTTGTTCTGCGTGGCTTGCGGGGTATGCGGTTGGTCGGTCGGCTCGTGATTTTTATCGCCAATCGTTCGCCTTGAACCGGAGCGCGGATTCTGTCTACTGTTAAAGAATGAAAGCAACCCAATCAGTGTCGATCCTCTTGCCGTTCCTCCTGTTGTCTTCCGCCGCCTACAGCGGGCCGGAGGTTGACCGCCTGCTGGAGGGGTATTCAAAAATCGAAGCGGTCTCCTGTCACATCCGTCGAACCAAAGAGGGCAATCTGGGTAAGATGACCTTCCTCAGCCGGGTTTACTGGACCAACAAAGACCAGTTGCACGCCGAAGGAATTTCCCCGATCAAGCGGCGAACCATCGCGGATGGAAAGACGCTCTGGCAGCATATCGAAGGCGACTCCAAAGGGTTCTCGCGGCCGGTGGACGAGCTTTCGGAGCCGATGACCATCTCGCTCCGAATGGTTCCGGGCACGGCCATGGACCATCTGTTGCGCCTTAAGGGGTTTGATGAGACCCCGCTGGCTGGCGATGCGACCGCAGCCAAACAGGTCGGCATCCAGGCCGGCGAGCAATACGTGGTTCTGCGGTTCGATGCTGCGGACCGATTGATTGGGCTTCGTTTTTTCAAGACTTCCGGCATGAAGGAGTTGACGGCCCGGTACGACTATAGTGGCTTCGCGGAGGCCGCGCCCGGGGCATGGGTGCCGTTGGCGCATGAGCTTGTGGTTTTCGGGGGCGATGGCAGCTTCAACGAGACGGTCAGGGTGGATCGATTCGTTGCCAATAAGCCCGTTGCCGAGTCTCTTTTCATTTCGTCTAGTTTCTTTGACAAGAGCGTTGACTTCGTTTTCGATTTTGCAAATATTTCCAACAAGTAGGGGGTAGAAGGTTCCCTCTGATTGCATAAGGAGATATAGGTATGAAAAAGACTGTTGCAGGATTGCTTGTTGCATCCTTTGTTGTCGCGACCATCGCACCGGCGCATGCCGCCGAGGCTAAAAAAGGCGGCGTCGAGGGGTTCCTTTCCGGATGTTGCCTTGGTGCGCGCACGGCGGCCGACTATAACACCGAGGGTACCGGCGAACGCGAATTCGTTCCGTGGTTGCTCGTTGGGTGCTGCCTGGGGGGCAGAACCCAGATCGATTACGCGCAAGGTAAAGATATCCACTGGCGCGATTGGGGTCGTTTGATCCCGTACGCAGGCGTTGTCTTCGCAGTATGGGATGGTCTTGATGGTGCAAATGGCGTAACCCGTCCCGGCATCGCCGAAACATATGGATCGACGTACTATTAATCGACGATTAGGCACGCTGATGACGAACATTCCGACAATCCTTATTGCCGGAGTGTTCTTTTTTTGTGCCCCTGGCTTTGCCGACCGGTTGACGCTGGCCGAGGATCTTTTCCTTAAAGGGGAGTGGGGGCTCTGCCACCGGGAGTGTCGGCGCGCCCTGCTGGAGGGCGAAGAGCCGGAGATGCGATTTAGGCTGCTTGACGCCATGTCGGCCGTCCGCTCCGGAGCCGCCGCCGAAGCGGTTGCCCCGCAATTGGCCGCCATTGTCGAGGAAAGCAGGGAGGTGCAGGTTTCCGCCCTCGCCGCCTACGAACTGGGGCGCCAGCAGTGGCGCATGGACCGGCCGAGCGAGGCATTCAATTCCATTGCCATGGCCTTCCACAGCACGACCAACAAGGAGCTGTTTCTCCATGCGGCCTGCTCGTTGTCGCGACTGATGAAGCAGAATCCGGAGCTAAGGCAGAATCAGGAGGGCTTGATCAGCCAGATCAATACTTCGCGCAACCAGTGGTACGAGGGCCTGTTTGCGCAGTGCGGCAAGCCCGAGCCGGCAAACCATGAGCCAGCGGCGCCGGGCTGGATCATCGGATTTTACCGCTCCCAGATCAGCCCCGCCATCGGCGACCGCTGCAACCTGCAGCCCAGCTGCTCCGAATATTTCGTAGAGGCTCGCGAACGACGGGGGCTGCTGGCTGTTCCGATGATTGCCGATCGCTTCGTCCGCGAACCTGACGTGAACAGACGGCAACGCGAACCGCTGATCATGGAAGATGGGCGCATCCGTTACGCTGACCCTATTGAACACCACGACTTCTGGATGAACCCATGAACAAAACCCCGTTTTTAATTCCGCTCTTGGTCTGCACCGTCGTTTCCGCCCATGCCGGCGATACCACATTCTCTCTCGCGCGTGAGCTGCTCAACGAAAAGGACTATTCCTTGGCCGCCGTCGAATTCCGTCGTTTTGCGATGGAGACCGAAGCGCCGGAGGAGGTGGCGGCCGCCTACCTCTATGCGGGCTATGCCTATCTACAGGCCGGCAAAACCGTCCCGACCCGCGAAATGCTCGACCGCGCCGAGCTGGCCGATACGCAATCGCTCTATGGCAACGAAGTCGCCCTGCTCAACGCCGAGCGCGCTTACCGGGCACGCGATCCGGAAAGCGCCCTCTATTTCTATGATCTGCTCGCGGAACCCGCCACGCCGGAATCGCTGCGCACGTTTGCTTTGCGACGCTCTGCGGCCATTCATTGTTCCCGGGGCGATCTCGAGGATGCGCGCCGGCAACTGGGCCGGCTTCCTGACGGGACCGCCTCGCTGCAGGCGCTCGATACCTACGCGGCCGGACAGGATAAGAGTCCCTATGTCGGAGGGTTGCTCGGGTTGATTCCCGGTGCGGGGTATTGGTATTCCGGCGAAATCGCCAACGGCTTCCGTAGCCTCATTCTCAACGCCCTCTTTATCTACGGCATGGCCCATACCGCATACGAAGACCAGTGGGGGGCGTTCGCGGCCATCTCTTTTTTCGAAGTCACGTGGTATACCGGCA
>NZ_JBFJYW010000175.1:0-8344 GCF_041622395.1 Pontiella sp.
GACGTGCCGAGATGCGCATTTGCATTGTTTTAACGCTTCCGATGGGTAGACTGCGTCCTTTTACGGAGGCGTCATGGACAAGAGCAATCACAAGCAAGAGAATCCGCTGATCAGTATTCTGGTGAACGTCGTCATCCCCGTCGCGGTGCTGAGCTTTCTGGGCAAGGAAAAATATCTTGGTCCCGTCTGGGCGCTGGTGGTGGGGCTTGCCTTTCCGATCGCCTACGGCCTTCGCACGCTCATCCGCGACCGCAAGGCCGACTTCATGTCGATCATCGGCATCGTCAGCGTCACCCTCACCGGGGTGTTCGGCATCCTGAAGCTGCCGCCGGAATACATCGCCATCAAAGAAGCCGCCATTCCGCTCATCCTCGGCGTCGCCATTGTCGTCTCGCTCAAGACCCCGTTTCCGCTCATCAAGAAAATCCTGATGACCGAGTCGCTGTTCGATGTCGAACGGTTGACGCACGAGCTGAAGGAAAAGGGCAACGAAGCGGTATTCGAAAAGCGGCTGGTCGGCCTGACTTGGGGCTTCGCCTCCTCCATGTTCCTGTCGGCCGTCCTCAACTATGCCTTGGCCAAATATATCCTGACGGCCGAGCCGGGGTCGGAGGAATTCACCGCGCAGCTTGGCAAGATGACGGGCCTCAGCCACATCGTGGTGCTGGTGCCCTGCATGGCGGTCATGTTCTGGGTCATGAACAAGCTCTTCAACACCCTGACCGAGCTGACCGGCTGCAAACTCGACGATCTCCTCGCCGCCCACCATCGCGAAAAGGCCGCGCCCAAACCGGCCGCCGTCCCGGATTAGCCCGCGCCGGCCTTCCTTTGGCCCCATGCATTGGAACGCATCTGCTCACGATCGTGAACAGATGCGTTCCGCATCCTGGCGCCCGGGGGCGGTTTTGCGGGCGCATGCAGGGGCGGTTTTGCCGCCGGGGGTTCCCGCGGCACAAATCCTGAATCGGCATTGAATCGACCCGGTGCATCCTGTAATCCTGACGGAAACAACCGAACGGGGACCGAATGGGATACCGAAGCACGAGGGAATGCGTCGAGGCGCTTGAAAAGCACGGGCAGTTGCTGCGCATTGCCGACGAGGTCGATCCATACCTCGAAATGGCCGAGATCCAGCGGCGCGTCTACAAAGCCAAGGGCCCGGCCCTCCTTTTCGAAAACGTCAAAGGTTGCCGGTTTCCGTGCGTCTCCAACCTGTTCGGCACGCCCGAGCGCGCGCGGCTGCTCTTTGCCGACACCTACGATCCGGTGGCAACGCTGGTCGCCTCCAAGGCCGATCCGCTCAAGCTGCTCAAGACGCCGGGCAAGGCGCTAAAGGCCGGGCTCACCGCCCTGCATGCGTTGCCGAAAAAGGTTTCCGCCAGCGCGGCGCCCGTCTTCGCGTGCCGCTGCAAGATCGGCGACCTGCCGCCCATCGTCGGCTGGCCGGACGACGGCGGGGCGTTCGTCACCCTTCCGCAGGTCTACAGCGAGCCTCCGGATCATCCCGGGAAACCGCTCAAGAGCAACCTCGGCATGTACCGCATCCAACTCAATGGAAACGAGTTCGTTCCCGATCGGGAGGTGGGGTTGCACTACCAGATCCACCGCGGCATCGGCGTCCACCACAAGTTGCATCTCGATGCGGGCAAACCGTTCCGCATTGCCATCTTTGTCGGCGGGCCTCCGGCCATGAGCTTTGCCGCCGTCATGCCGCTGCCCGAAGGCATGCCCGAGGTGGCCTTCGCCGGCGTGCTGGCCGGGCGCCGCTTCCGCTATGCGCGGTACGAACATTGGACGGTCTCCGCCGAGGCCGACTTCTGCATCGTCGGCACCATCAAGGAGGAGCTGAAGCGGGAAGGGCCGTTCGGCGACCATCTCGGCTACTACAGCCTCGACCACCTTTTCCCGTGCCTCGAAGTCGAAGAGGTCTTCCACCGCAAGGATGCCATCTGGCCCTTCACGGTCGTCGGCCGTCCGCCGCAGGAAGACACCACCTTCGGCGAAGTGATCCACGCCATGACCGGCGCGGCGATCCCCTCGGAAATTCCCGGCCTCAAGGCGGTGCACGCCGTCGATGCCGCCGGCGTCCATCCGCTGCTGCTCGCCATCGGGCAGGAGCGCTACACGCCCTACGTGAAAACCATCCGCCCCTCCGAACTGCTAACGCTCGCCAGCGCCATCCTGGGCAAGGGGCAACTCTCGCTCGCCAAATATCTCTTCATCGCCAACGAGGCCGACAACCCGGCGCTCGACCTCCACGATGTGCCGGCCTTCTTCAAGCACATGCTCGAACGCATCCGCTGGGAGCGCGACCTCCATTTCCACACCGAGACCAGCATCGACACGCTCGACTATTCCGGCACCGCCCTCAACCACGGTTCCAAGGTCGTCTTCGCCGCCAACGGCAACCCCGTCCGCACGCTTTCGTCCGTCAAACCGCCGCTCGATTGCGCCGTGGTTGCGCCGGGCATCCTGGCCATGCGGTCGACCGTCGATCTCGACACCTTCGCCGAGCGGCTGGAGGGACAGGTTGCGGTCGACGACTTCCCGTTGATCGTGCTGTGCGACGATCCGGACTTCGTGGCCAAGGACTTCGACAACTTCGTTTGGGTCGTCTTCACCCGCTCGAACCCCGCGCGCGATATCTCCGGCGTCGGGGCCGCAACCGCCTTCAAGCACTGGGGCTGCACCGGCCCGCTCATCATCGACGCCCGCCTAAAACCCCACCACGCCCCGCCGCTCGTCGAAGATCCCGCCGTCACCGCCAAGGTCGACGCGCGGATGGACTCGCTGCTCAAATAACCCCGGCCGCGCAGACGTCTGCGCTGAAAAGCGTTCCGACCCCGTTTGGACGCCGGTCTTCGATTGAATCGGTGCGCGGTTGGTGGTAAAAACCGGGTGTGCCGAAGGAGGGCTGAGCGGGATGAATATTTTACTGATCTATCCTGAGTTTCCGGAGACGTTTTGGAGCTTCAAGTATGCCCTGCCGTTCGTGGGCAAACGCTCGACGTTGCCGCCGCTGGGGCTGCTGACCGTGGCCGGGATGCTTCCCGCGCAATGGAACGTGCGCCTCGTCGATGCGAATGTGCGCAAGCTGGCCGACAAGGATCTGGCCTGGGCGGACTGGGCGTTCATCAGCGGAATGGTGATCCAGCGCGAGTCGTCGAAACAAGTGGTGGCCCGGTGCAAGGCGGCGGGGCTGCGGGTGGCGGCCGGCGGTCCGTTATTCCAAATGGAACACGAGCAGTTTCCGGAGGTGGACCACTTTATCCTCAACGAAGCGGAGCTCACGTTGCCGCCGTTTCTCGCCGACCTGGAAAACGGGGCGCCGCGGCGAATCTACACCACCCCGGAGTTTGCCGACCTGCACGACTCGCCCGTTCCCCGATGGGAGCTGCTCAACCTCAGGCACTATGCCTCGATGGGCATCCAGTTTTCGCGCGGCTGTCCGTACAACTGCGATTTCTGCAACGTCACCACCCTGCTCGGCCACCGGGTGCGGATGAAATCCCCGCGGCAGATCATCGCCGAGCTCGACACGCTCTATGCCCTCGGATGGCGCGGGGAGCTCTTTTTCGTGGACGACAACTTTATCGGCAACAAACGGTTCTTGAAACAGGAGCTGCTGCCCGCGCTGAGCGAATGGCGCCGCGGCAAGATCGGCAACGCCTTCTTCACCGAAGCATCGATCGATCTGGCCGACGACGCCGCCCTGATGGACCAAATGGTCGACGCCGGGTTCGACACCGTCTTTGTCGGCATCGAAACCCCGGAAGAGAGCAGCCTGCGAGAGTGCGGCAAGGCCCAGAACGTCAACCGCGATCTGGTCGAAGACGTCAAACGCCTCCAGCGAGCCGGGCTGCAGGTGCAGGGCGGCTTTATCGTCGGTTTCGACCACGACCCGCCGTCGATCTTCCAGCGCCAGATCGATTTCATCCAGCAAAGCGGCATCGTCACCGCGATGGTCGGCCTGCTGCAGGCGCCGCCCGGGACCCGGCTCTACGAGCGGATGAAACAGGAGGGCCGGTTGGATGCGGCGGCCACGGGCGACAATGCGGACGGGACCACCAACATCGTTCCGGCCATGACGCTGGAGGTCCTGAAGGCGGGGTACCAGAAAATCCTCACGCACATCTATTCGCCGGCGGCCTACTACCGGCGCATCCAGACCCTGCTGCGCGAATACCGGCCGGCGCACGTGCGCTACCGGTTGCGCTACTGCCATATCCGCGCGCTGTTGCGGTCGATTGTGCTGCTCGGCATCGTGGGCCGGGAGCGGGGGCGCTTCTGGAAATTGCTGTTCTGGACCCAGTTCCGGCACCCGCGGCTCGTGCCCCGGGCCATCATCCTGGCCATCTACGGCTACCACTTCCGCAAGATCTGCGAGAAGCAACTCCCGGTGGCCGCGCTTCAGGCCCGAAGTTGAGCCGGCAAAGGATTCGGTAACTTAAGAAAATCTTGCAAACGCGGTTTGACGGGGATTTTAAGACTGATATGCTGTGGCAATGATCTGTCGGTTGGCCATGGTTGCGCTGTTGGTCGGGGGCGTCTGTTGCGCCCAGACCTACGACGAGCTGTCGGCCGAGCTGAAGGCCGCCACGGACCGGGCGGCAATCCATCGGCTCAAGGCGCGGGTGGCCGCGGCGGCGGTCGGGCGGCTCGAAACCGAACCGCTCGCCGCCTCGCAAAAGGAAGCACTCCGGGCCGAGGTGTTGGCGCATTGCGCCGATGTGCAGTTGGGGGCGATGGATCTTTGGTTCGGCGACTCGGTCGTTACGTGGGGGCGCCTGCTGTTGCTCGACGGCGACTGGAAGGGGGCGCGCTCGCTGCTGTGGGGCCAGGCGGAGGTGCTGCAGAACATCGAGAAAAACCTCGCCGCCAACCGGCTGCCGGTCTCGGCCATCAGCCCCGTCGCCGGATGCCGCTACGGACTCGGCGAAACCTATCGGCTGGAATACGAGCAGACGCAGCGCCCCGAAGCCGCCGTCGCGGCGCTGAAGCAGTTCTACAATGTCTACATCAAGTATGGCGACGGTCCATGGGGCCCGTTGGCGCAGGAAAAGGCGGAGCAGGCGAAGGCGCTTGTCGAGGGGCGGGGCATGCGGGTCCGTATCGAGCTGGGCGAGCACCGCCAGACCTTCGTGGCCAACAAGTTCAAGATCGGGGCCCGGCTGACGGCCGAGGGGCGCCATGCCGAAGCGCTCGACCCCTATCTCGACGCGATCAACTATTTCCCCGAGTCCGAAAAAACCTTCGAGGCCCTGCGCAACATGGGCGTCTGCTTCCTCAACCTCGGCCGCCACGAAGAGGCGCTGACGACGGTTGAATATCTGTGCGAACGCTTTTCCGGCAACCCCGATGCGCCCACGGCGGTGCTCGGCGTGGGGCGGAACTATATCGACGCCGGGGACGCGCCGCGCGGCGAGCGGCTGTTCGAGTGCTATCTCGCCGCCTTCCCGACCGACCCGCGCCGCACCGACATCCTCTCCTACTTTGCGTGGAAGGCCTACAAGGCGGAGCAGTGGCCGGAAGCCGTCGCCCGCTTCCAGGCGCTGGAGGCCGCCCTCCGCGCCGCCGGCGAAACGGGCCCGCCCCTCGAAAAGGCCGTTTATATCCAGGCCACGCACCCCAACGATCCCCAAAAGCTCGATCGCTTCATCGGAGAGTTTCCGGATTCCCCCCTGGTTCCGGACGCGCTGCACCGCAAGGCGCAGGCCCTGTTGATTGCCGGGGACTTCGATGGCGCGTTCCAGACGCTCGAAACCCTGGGCGAGCGGTTTCCGGAAGCCTCCGCCGCCCGGACCGCCTTGGCCGGGCTGATCGTTTCCGCGGTCGAGGCCGAACGGTTCGATATCGCCGAACAGGTGCTCGACCGCATGCTTGCGGACCGGACGTCCTATGGCCCCGACGTCTACGTTGCGACGGGGGAGGGGTTGCTGTCGGCGGGGCGCTGCGCGCTGGCCGCCAAGGCCTTCGACGCCGTTCCGCTCAGCGCAAAAAAGGAACCCGTCGAGCGGGCGGGCCTCGGCAAGGCCACCGCCCTGTTTGGACAGGAACGGTTCGCCGAAAGCCTCGCGGTTTCGGAAGCGCTGTTGGCCCGCTATCCCGGCTCCGGCCTTTTCTTCGACGTTCGCCTGCTGCAGGCCCGCGCCTGCGTTCGGCTGGGCCGGACGGAGGACGCGCTGGCCGCCTATGCCGAGGTGCTCGCGCTCAGGCAGGACTATGCCGTCGTGCTGGAAATGGTGCCGCTGCTGGCCGATGCCGAGGAGCGCCTGGCCGCCTACCAGCGCATCGCCCTGCTGGCCGATCCCGCCCAGCCCGAAAACCGCCCCTTCATTGCCGAGAGCATACTCGCCAGCCTTCCGCTCTGCATCGAGCAGGGGAAATTCGCGCTCGCCATCGAAAGCTGCGACCAGTTTGCCGACCTCTTCCCCCGGCATGAAAAGCTGCCGTTGGTAACCCGCTACCGCAAGGAGGCCGCCGATGCGCTGGTTCATTAGCCTTCTTCTTTTCGGCCTGCTGTTTTCAAGCCACGCCGCGCACGTCATTACCAACACCGGGCGGCGGATCGATGCCACGCAGATTTCCGCAAGTGCCGATGGCTCGGTCACCATCGTCACCGCCACCGGCCAATCGCTCACCTTCCGCTCCGGGCAATACCGCTCCGCCGCCGCCGATCGTCCCGCAGCACTCGCCCAGGCGCAAAAATGGCTGGAAGCCGGCCAGCCCGAAAAGGCGATCCCGCTGCTGGAAACGGTCAAGCGCGACTGCCGCTTCCTCGCCTGGGATCAACCGGCCATCGCGCTGCTGGCCAACCACTATTTCGAAAGCGGGCAGTTTGCCCAGGCGGCCGCCGAGTTCCAGCTGATGGACGAGCAGGGGCCGGACGTACAGGAAAAGATCCGTCAGGCGCTGGTGAAGTCCGGCAAGGCCGACGCGGTGTTGCCCGCGCTCGAACAGGATATTGCCGGCGGCTCGCGCGAAGCCGCCGCGCGGGCCTACCTCCTGCGGGGCGATCTCAAGGCCGCCGCGGGCGATACCGAAGGCGCCCGCCGCGACTGGCTCAAGGTGGCCACCTATTTCAAGGCGCAGAAGGAGCTCGCCCAGCAAGCCGCCGATAAACTCGATCCGGCGGAATAGCCACCCGCAAGCGCAAAGATTTGGGCGGTTTCGTTTATTACGCGCCCGCTCTATTCAAAACCCATCCTCCTAAATCCGGGAATGGAACCGTGAATGTTTTTTTGCCACGGAGGCCCGGAGGCCCGGAGCAATATGAATATCTGTGGCTCCGTGTTTGCTATTGCTCCGGCGGTTAAATATTGCGCATTCCATGCGGGAGATCATTAGCCACAAAAGAGCGCAAAGATCGCAAAAATCACCCGAAAGCCTGTGGAATGAACCTTTGGTGTCCTTGCGTTCTCTCGTGGCCATAATCCGGATATTTATCTGCCGAATCGATAGCGACGCGGGGGGTAAAAGAACCGGCCCAAACATCATCCTAGAAAAGTAAATGAACCACAGATCAACACAGATTTCAGAACAGGCTCTCACTCCGGCGGGTGGGCGAGACAAACTTGAGTATCTGTGTCCATCTGAGTTCATCGGTGGTTCCCTTCCCCCGTGGAGCTGGAATGTTTTTTTACCACGGAGGCCCGGAGCAATACGAAGCTCTGTGCCTCCGTGCTTGCTATTGTTCCGGCGGTTAAATATTGCGCATTCCATGCGGGAGACCGTTAGCCACAAAAGAGCGCAAAGAGCGCAAAAAGCACCCGAAAGCCTGTGGAATGAACCTTTGGTGTCCTTGCGTTCTCTCGTGGCCATAATCCGGATATTCATCTGCCGAATCGATAGCGACGCGGGGGGTGAAAGAACCGGCCCAAACATCATCCTGGAAAAGTAAATGAACCACAGATCAACACAGATAAACACAGATTTCAGAACAGGCTCTCACTCCGGCGGGTGGGCGAGACAAGCTTGAGTATCTGTGTCCATCTGAGTTCATCGGTGGTTCCCTTCCCCCGTGGAGCCGGAATGTTTTTTTACCACGGAGGCCCGAAGGCCCGGAGCAATATGAATATCTGTGGCTCCGTGTTCGCTAGCGACGAGGCCGTCGGCCCTCCAGCGCGAACTGTCGGCGCGATCCGAGGTCGTGGTTCCTGTCGAACGGACGCCGGCAACCCCCGTGCAGCGTATCATCTAGAACTTCGTATTTTCACCACAGAGGGCACTGAGACACAGAGGCTCTATGCATTTCCCCTCTGTGACCTCTAGCGACGCGGGTGGTTGAAAATCATCCGAAAGTTTAAGGTTTCCAGTGCACTAGGAAAACGGTTCGGTCGCAATC
>NZ_JBFJYW010000176.1:0-8234 GCF_041622395.1 Pontiella sp.
CCCCGCCATCGAAAAGCACCCAGCTGCCGCCGCTATCGTAGGCCACCTCGAAATTCTGGATCTGCGTGCCCGGCTGCCCCTCGTAGCCGGAGTAGAGCTGGATGCCGCCGATCTTTTCACCCTGCTGCAGGTGAATCTCCAGATCGTGCGGGCCGGCGGAATTCGCGCTGGCCCAGCCGGAGGAATCGTCGACATAGCCGTCGATCGCCAGCTTCGGATAGTTCGCGCCGGCCATCGAGGAATAGTCGTACTGGCGCAGCTTCGCGATGTTCAGGTCCACGTCCGCGCCGAAGGGCACCATGGAGCCGTCGGCCGTCGGCGGATACAGCGCCAACTCCTTCACCCGGGCCGTTGCGTCGGTGGTGTACAGACGGAACTGCTGGGCCGTTATGGGCGAGTCGAACGTGATGTTGAGTTCCTTCGACGTGTTGCCGGAAAACAACGCGCCGGGAATGTTGATCCAGCTCGATCCGTCGCTGTATTGCAGTTGGATGTCGGCCATGGCCGCGTCCCAGGTCCCGCCGCTATAAAGATGCGCACTGCCGATGGTCATCGGGGTGGCGAGGGTCACTTTATAGGTATGCTCGCCGGAGTCGTCGCCGGTCCAGCGGCTGTCCTGCGCCACGATGCCGTCGTTGCCGTATTGGCGCGGCGTGGTGCTGTTGGAAGAATCGCCCAGGGTTTCCTGATATTTGGCCAGGTTAAAGTGGCCGTCGTGCGCGAAGACCGAACCGGGATAGGCCACCACCGAAATGTTGTCCACCCACGCGCCGCCGGAAAGCGATCCGTTGTTATACAGCCGTACGGCACTGATTTCGGTCACGCCCGAAGAGCGCGGGCCAACGTCGACCAACTGCTGCTCCCCGGCATCGGCATAGTCGCCATCCCCGTTCCAATCAAGACTGACGACCGCGCCGCGGTTGCCGGCCTGGGTCGGCTGGCTGGACACCTCGACCTTCACGTGGACCAGGGTCAGCCCCCATTCGAGATAGCCGTCCACCGCCGGATTCTTGAAGCCGTTGTTCACCCCGGTTCCGTTCACGGTGGCCCCCGTCGCCTGCCCGGAAGCGTTCTCGGTATAAAAATCCTTGTCGTTGTTCATCCGGAAAACAAACGTGTAGGCACTGTTGCCATCCGCATCGTCCAGCGAGAAAAAGACGGATTGATTGCCGGCCTGGCGCGCGGCGTAGAGGTCCATTTCCAGCGTGAGCGCCTCGCCCCCCGCCAAATCCACCGAACGGGCGAAAACTCCGCTCGCCGAAATTCCGTAGGCCCCGGCAAGAGCGCGGTCGAACATAAATGCGTGATCGGATGCACCGTCGGAGATGATCGCGCCGGGCGTCGTATCGGATACCGTCCAGCTGCCAACCGCCGTGCCCGCATCGAGGTTCGACTTACTTGCATTCGCGGCGAGAGAACCAATGGGCGGTGCCGCATCGAAGTTGGCCTCGAACACCGTTTCCTCGGCGGAAACGCCCTGCGAGCAGCCCAAGGCAAAGTTGAAATCGCGCCCCGAACCCGACAGGTTGGGGTAAAAGGTCCGGGCCACAAAGCCATCGGCATAGGCATCCGTCGTGTCGAGATAGGCCTTCAGCTCCGCCGAAGTGGTCGCATTGGAAAAGGCCAAGGCATAGGTGGTGCCGTGCTGCCCGCCCGTCAACGTGATCGGATCGAATTCGTAGTAGAGATACTCATTGTTCGCAGTCTGGATCTCGGCGCCGTCGTAGGTGTGGTCGGCCAGAACGGTGGAATAGGTCCCGTCGGCGGGGAAGCCCTGGTCGTAGCGGACAATCTTGAGGTTGCTTTGCCCGATGCGTCCGGCATCGACCTTGAATGCAAAGAAATCGATGGGCCAGAACTCGCCCGCCCCCACCGTGAAGACGTGCGCCTTGCCGTGCGGGCCGGTGGTGAGCGTAATCTTTTCTCCCGTACCGCCGGTCAACGATCTGGCGGCAATCGCCCCGATGGTCGCCCCCGAGCCCAGGGCAACCCCGCTGGCCGGGAGGCTGGAGGACGGGTTGATCTGAAGGGCGGCCGAAACCCCGTGAAGAGCGGCGAGAAAACCTGCGAGGGCTAGAATGGTCTTTTTCATGTTGTTCATATCCGTTTCCAAAGATTCGAGATGATGTTCGACGACGCCCTATTAGACCGCGTTCCGGCTAAAAAAACCACCTACCCAATCGGCTAGTAGCGCCCCGACGCCGGCCGCGAACCGCGCCCGTTCCGGGGTTTGCCCGGCAACGAAAGCGACGGGTTCATTGCCCGGGTCCGTTCCGTTGGTATTTCAAGAACAGGAAATCGGCGGCATCATCGATCCGGAACCCCACGGTTCCGTCTCCATCCGCAACGACGTTCCCCGTTTTTCCGGTGCGCAGGTTCGCCACACGCAAGGGTTCTCCCGCGTCCACGAACCGAAGCGCCAGGCGCTTTGTGCGCTCCGGGCTTTGACGTTCGCGGAAAACGAGCAGATAGCCCTCGTCGGCACCGGGATCCACCCATTGGAACCCGCTCCACGCCGCACCGTCGGGTTCATCGCCAATGGCGAAAACATAGCGGTTGTAAAGCGCCTGCCGCTGCTGCTTGTAGACGTTCAAGAGTTCGCGGATTTCGGTGCGGGCCGCGGCGTCGTAATAGTAGGTCGTCTGGAAGAAGGTCGGGATGCCCATCAGGCCCAGCGCCACCTCGTAGGCGTGGCCATAAAGGTGCGCATCGCTCGCCGTCTTGTTCACCCGCTGGAAGTTTTGGATCGGCAACTCGAATTTGTTGAGGTTGACGTATCGGGCAAGCTCGCGGTTTTCGCGCAGCATCAGCGTCGGTTTCGGAATCGTGTTCGGCGGGTTTTCCGGTTTGCGGTTCGAGAGCCAGACGCACCCGAAATCGCGCGCCCAGAAATAGCCGAAGCGCGGCGCATTCTCCGTCACGTCGACCGCCATGCGGGCCCGGTGGCCGGTGTAGAGCAGGAACGCGCGCAGCTTGCTCCAGTGGGCGTACAGATGGTTGTAGTTGCCCATGCTCGCAAAGTCGTACTTCCACGTCACGAAGCCGCCGTCGTCGTAGTTTCGTTTGAGGTCGTCGAGTTCGGCATAGGCCGCCGTCCAGAGGCCCAGCTTGAGCTTCTTTTTCAGGGCGGCTTCACGAACCGTCGCCCAGCCGTTGGGATACCAGTCTTCGCGGACCTGCCACGCCCGCGCCTTGTTCGGGGGCTTTTGCCGGCCGCATTGCCAACCGTCGTCGATCTGCAACACGTCGATGCCCAGATTGGCCGCCGAGTCGATCTCCTTGAGCACTTCCTTTTCGGCGGCCATGGCCATCGACTCGTCGCCGCTGTTGCCGCTGCCCCAGGTGTTGGCCTTCACGAACACATCGCGATCGGGATCGACCGGAAACCGCGCGCGGTCGAACTGCTTCATCGCCAGCTCGCGGGACCATTGGGTGTTTTCCGGATATAGCACCGTCCAGGTGGCCCAGCACCAGCGGTATTCATTCGGCTGCAGGTCCGCCGCCGAAAGCGCGGATCCGGTGTTGTGCAGCCCTGCGGCATCGGAGATGAACGCTCCCGTATCCACGCCGGCGCGGTTGACGCATTTATGCGATTCCTTGACCCACGCAATGCCGCCCCCCTGCTCCTTTTCGGCGAACAGCACGCTCGCCCAATCCACCGAGGAATCCTTCAGGACCTCCTCGCGGTACAGGTGATGTTCCGGCGTGTGGCGATGCTGCGTGTCGTTGTAATAGCCGAACGCCGTCAGCTTGCATCCGTCGACCGGGAGGCAATCCACGCGGTTGCCCGTGCCCGCCAGCGGCCGCGGACGCGCGGCGGCCATTCCGCCGCAATCCAGATAGGCCGCCAGATGATAGCCATCGGGCGCATTCTTCTTCAGTTCGGCAATCCGTTGCGGATCGCCATTCAAACTCAACCCAGCCGGCGCGGCACCTTCTTCAAAGACCCAGAACTCGAACAGGTGCGCATTCACCCCCGCTTCCCGCTTCACCTTGACGCGCACCATGTCGCCCACGCGAACTTCCGCCGGGATATCGAAGCCAACTTCCGCCGGCAACAGGTCGTCGCGGCGGGAGGGTAGCACGGTCGGGGGGACGACCTGCACCGCACTTTCGGCATCCATGCTCAAGACCGATACGGATTGGGTGCGCCGGCCAGAGTTGCCCGTATCCCACCACGTCAGCATCGCCCGGTAGTCGCGGTCATGGTTCATGCCCTCGATCTTCAGTTCGACCTCCTTGCCATGGTAAAGGTTGGAGGTTTGGTATGCGGGAACCAAAGCGATCTCGGGCATCTTGGCGGGAATTTGATGCGCCTTGCCCGAAACCACGCCGATCGAGACGCCGTTGCCGGCGGCGGTCGCAGCGGCGCCGGATTTCGGTGCGCCCTTCAGCCAGATCTGGGAGCGCAGGCCCGGCGCATCGGGATAGGCCCAAACGACATATTTGAGCGCAACCCCGGTTTGCGGATATTCAATCTCCGCAACCACTTCAAGATGCCGGGTGGTGAACCCCTCGTCATCCGACTCGCGCGCCGTCAGCGAAAGCACCTTCGCGTCGCCTTCCGTCAGGCCCGGGAAGTCCCAGTCGGCGCGGGGATCGCCCGCCTGTTCAATCCATTCGTTGCCCGAGCGCAAATCGCGCAGTCCGCAGGTTGAAAGACCGCGGCCCGTCCAAGCCCATCGGCGTTCCACCGGGCCGGACGAAACAACCAGCTCGTCCCCCGCGGCTTTCACCGATGCCGGGCCAAACGTTTTCGCCAACGTCTGGAAGGCCTCGCCGTGGGAGGCGGACAACATTGCGGCTACCAAAAGGATTGAAAGACGAAACATGCTATTTTTCTCTCGGGCTTAAAAAAAGGCCGGGAATCGACTGCTGCCTATCCCGGCCAAACCTATTATCGAGTACGAGCGTTATTCCTGCTTTTCAAGGAACACGCCGAGGAAGTCCATCGAGCTGTCGAGCGGGATCGCATTGGTGACGGGCGTGATGCCGTCAACGGTGACGCCGTAGCCCAGGTTGGAGATGCCGTCGGTGGTCCAGGTTCCGATCACGAGGTTGTTGACCGTCTGGACGTCGTAGGTCACGCCCGGGTTATCGTTGGTGCGCATGCCGTAGACCATCGTGAACCAATAGGTGTCGCCGTCATCCAGCGTGCCGGCGGCCGGAACCATGCCCGTCATCGCGGAGTTGGTCGGGTTTCCGCCAAAGGCGAATTCCTGGAAGTTGCTGTAGCCATCGCCATCCACGTCGGCCGCTTCCGTATACTTTGCAAGGCCGAACTCCTCGGCCCATTCGCCGTAAACGGAAACATCCGAACCAATGACCGTCAGATAAACCGTATTGTCGGAGATCGACAACGTACCGGTTGCGCCCAAGTCGCCCACGGGCCCGCTGAGATCGTTTTGATCCAAGGTGCCGATCAGGACATCCGCCATCAGGACCGCATAGGTACCGCTCGGCAAACCGTTCGAATCCGAGAAGGTGAAGTCGCTGAACCCAAGGTCGCCATCGGTGACCCCGTCCATATCGAGCGTACCGGTGCCGGCGGAGTTGGTGACGATGATCTGGTCCTGTGCGGCGCCATATCCAATGACCAGCCCACCGGTATTGTCATCGATCATCGGGCTCATATCCAGGTTGCCGAGGAACTTCAGCGAGTTCCAACCGCCGTCGTTTCCGGGAGAAATGGTGGCGCCGGCGTTGAAGGTGGCGTTACCGCCGAAGGTGCCGATCCCCTGCAAGGTTCCACCATTCACCGTCACGGAACCGTCGAACAATTCGGCACTCATCACGAACGTCCCTTCGTTCACCACCAGCGAAACCGGGGATTTGCTGAACAAAGAACTGCGTACCAGGCGCTGGGTGCCTTCCCCCTCCTTGACGAGCGCAATATCGCCTACATCCGCGAAGTTCGAGGCGTAAACGTAGTTTTCCCCTGCGGCGACATCGATCGTAAGCGTGGATAGCGTCGTGCTACCGTTCTCGACTTGCTTCGAGTTGGTCCCGCTGGAGGTCAATCCGCCGATCGTTGCATTGAACCCGTTCATTTCGAATCGCGATGTTCCGCCGCCGGACCCCCCGATATTCAAAACGCTTGTTGCCGGAAGGGCATTGTCGACTCCCAGCTCCAGCGTTCCATAGGAGACCTGCGACTGACCGGTATAATCGTTCGCCGTTGAAGTGAGGATAATCGCATTGCCGAGGTTGTCGCCTTCCCGACCGACGTTCAGCGGGCCGGTACCGGTAATCGCACCATTGATGGTGTGGGCGTTGCTGCCGGCGATCAAGCTGCCGCCGCCATCCAGTGTAATCCCGCGGTTGGCATCGAACGACATGGCAGCGCCATTGATTCGAAGATACCCGCCATTGCGGAGCGTGATGTTGTCTGCATCGAACGAAACGGGCGTCGCTCCCAGCCGGTTTTCCGCGTTGATGTTGAGGATCGTAGTTGCGGTGGTTCCATCGACGACCACGCCACCAGTAAAGGTGTTCGAGGCATTCAACGCCACGGAATAATCCTGCGCAGACTCGGTGAACTGTCCGAACTGAACCGCCAGCGTTCCGTCGCCGTCAATCACGCCGGAGAGAACCGTCTGGCGGGCATAGCGGGTTTTGAAAGTCACGTCACCGGAACCCAGCTCCCACGCGTTGGGCAAGGTCTGGTTTGAGTTGCGCTCTTGAATGAAGGTACTGCCGCCGGGCAGGGTGACACTGTTGAGCTGGCCAACGCTGAAGATTGCTCCACGAAGGATCGTGGCGTCGGTAAAGACAAGATCCCCGGCCCCCCAATCGGAGCCGTTGGCCTTTTCGCCGGTGTCGAACGTGCCGCCACCGCCGACCGTCAGCGTGTAGCCGGCGAGGTCGAGCCCCGTATCGTTGGCCTGGTTGTTAACGAATTCGATCATCCCGCCACCGGTGTTCCACGTCGCGTTGCCCGCCAACGTGAGCGCGGTGTTGTCAACGAGGGCTTTAAGCTGAAGCGTATCGGTTCCCTGGTAGGTCAAATCACCAACCGTGACGCCGGCGTCCAGCTCGATCACATAGTTTTCTCCGGAATCTACGAATAGGGCATTGTTGCCATTGGCCCAGACGGAACCGCCGTCCCAGTTGGCCGTGGTGGCTTGGTCCCAGGTACCCGTGGTACCGCCACTCCAGGTTTGATCCGCCGCCTGAACGGCCGCAACGGCCATCGCCGCGATCAATGCACTGCATCTAAGTAAGTTAATCCGATCCATTTCATTCCTCCTGCTGTTTATTGACCCGTCTTCCTGGGAATCCCGTATCGACTTCGCGAAAATTCCCGCTCGACACCCCTTGAACGACTACTGGGGTAAAATCGTGACGCAACGCGACGAAAAAAAACACGCGTTATGTAGTAGACGCCGCCATGCCACTTCCGTTCATTTAAACCCGCCGCGAAAAAACCAAAGACCACCGCCGGAACCCACGACCCTGCAAGACTTTACACGCAAGTGCGCAAGTGCGTTTCAACGGGCCGCCCCGCTGCCGCCAAGGGTTCATGGCCAAAAAAAATCCGCCGATCGACTTGATCGGCGGATCGCGCAGAACCCCGCGGGCGGGACCGATTATTTCTCGGCTTGCAAGCGGATGAATTTTTGGTCTTCGTCGATCGGTACCGTGGCGGACATGGTTTCCACGTCGTTTGAGAAGGCGACGGACGATTCCGTCAAGCCGTCGCCCGCCACGCGCCACACGGTTGCGGTGGGCGAAGTCGCCCAACTGGCAAATACGGCAACATCGTCGGAATTGCGGCGGGAATAGATCACGGTGAAATCGGAATCGCCCATCGAAACATCCATGGATGGCTGGTCGGCCACCAGCGGATCGAGCACGAGCGCCCATTCCAGCCGGTTGCTGAAGCGGTCGCCGTCTGGATTGCCGGAAGCGGTCGTATCCGTTCCGCCGGGGGCGCCGGCAAAGGCGGTGGCCGCCCACGTGCCGTAGGCCGTCGCGGTTTCTTCCAGGCGGATGTTGTCGATGGCCGGGTCGGCGGCATTCCAGAGCCGATTCGCCGTGCGGAAGCAGATCGTGATTTCGTCGTTCCCGGCGTAGGCCGAGAGGTCGACCGTTGCGGTCGACCATGGCTCCTCGCTGCTGGAATGTTGCTTGCCGACCTTGATCCAGACATTCGACGTGTAGACCGATCCATCGTCGACATCCACGGCAAGGAAGTCGATGTAGCTGCCGTACATATGGTAGTCGAAGGTCAG
>NZ_JBFJYW010000177.1:0-8221 GCF_041622395.1 Pontiella sp.
CGCGCGGGGGCTGCTGGGGCTGAACGCACAGGCCGCCTTGATGCGCGCATCGGTGGCGGAGAGGCGTCCGCCGGCCGCCGTTTGGCCGCTCACGGCCTGGGTGGTGACGGCGCCGAACGAGTGGCCCGACATGCCGATATGCTCCAGATCCATGCGTCCCCGCAACGCGTGGTTCCTTTCCTGGTTCCAGGTCTCGAGTTGGTCGAGCACCGCCGGGATATCCTTCACGCGCAGGAGATAGTTGCTGCCGCTCGCCGCCTTTTCCAGGACCTTCATCCGGTCGCGCGGCGCGGCGTTTTTCCAGGTGCCGTCGTCGCTTCCCGGATGCTGGACGAAGACGGCGACATACCCCCGCGCAGACCAGTGCTTGCCGAGATACGCGTTTCCGGTGCGGGAACCGCCCAGTCCGTGGCTGAACAAAACGACCGGGGCCGCGTTGGTGGTTTCCGGCAAATAGACCAGCACGGGGATGGAACGCCCCCGCGTCTCGTCCTTCACAACGAGATCGAGCGGCGTCGGGCTGTTGCTTTGCGTAATCGCCAGTGGGTCATACGACCCGTTTGCGGGTGAAAGAACGGCGAGGGCGGCGCATCCGGCGAGTATCCACGTTTTCATCGTTTCTCCTGTGAAAAGGAAAACAACGCAGGCACCGGATCTTTATTGCCGGCTAGTCGGTTGCCAGTGCGGCGAGGTCCGGGTTGAGCGGGGTCCCGTGGTAGACTTGGTTGAGGATCAGGGTGCTGATGCCTTGCAGCCCGCCGAGATGCGGCAGCAGTTCGAATTGAACGTCGGGATAGGTTGCTTCGGCTTCCGCAATCTGTTTCGGAATGTCGTCCACCACATGGGTGCCCGCCGCCAGAAAATAGGGGAACACCTTGATCTCTTCCGCGCCCTCCTTGACGAGATCGGCCACCGCCGAGTCGATCTGGGGACTCGAAATCTCCAAAAACGCGCTCGCAACTTCGGAAAACGCGGGGCCCGCGTTTTCCTTGATGCGTGCCGCAAGGCGGCGGACTTCTTCGTTGGATTCCTTCCGGCGGCTGCCGTGGGCGACAATCAATAGTGCTCTCATGGTGTCTCCTGAGGATGCGCCAACGGCTGTTCCGCTAGCTCAGATTACCGATAATAGACACCATGGGGAGGAACATGGCAATCACAATTGTCCCGACAACCAGCGCCAGCAGCACGATCAGGGTCGGTTCGATCAACGAACTGAGGCGCGCTACGGCATTATCCACTTCGTCCTCATACATATCCGCCGTTTTCAACAGCATGGCGGGCAGCTCGCCCGTCTCCTCTCCGACTTCGACCATCCCGCCGAAGATAGGCGGAAAGAGGCGGTTGGCTTCCACCGGCGACGCCATCGGTTCGCCCTCCTTGATATTGTCGTGGATCTCCTGGATGGCGTCGGCCACGATCTCGTTGCCGAGCGTTTCCTTGACGATGCCCAGCGCCTGTAGAACCGGGACGCCCGACTCCATCAGCGTGCCGAGCGTCCGGGCGAACCGCGCCAGCGCCGACAGGCGGATCAGGTTGCCGAAGAGCGGAACGATCAGCTTGAGCGAATCGATCGCAACCCGTCCGGCACGGAACCGTTTCAGAATGGCGCCCAGGCCAACGAACACCGCAATGATGGCCACTGCGTAGTGCCACTGGTGCATGACGCGCTCGCTCACGCCGAGCACGAATTGCGTCAGCGGGGGCAACGACCGTCCGTCGAGCATGTCGGCGAAAATCTTTTCGAACCGGGGGATGATCGCCACCATCAGAAACACCATGATGCCCGACGAAGCAAGCAGGACGACCAGCGGATAGGCCATGGCATTCGCAACCGTGTTTCGGACCTTGTGCGCTTTCTCCATGTAGGTGGCCAGCCGCTCCAGCACAACGTCGAGCAGGCCGCCGGCTTCCCCCGCCTTGACCATGTTGATGTACAGCTTGTTGAAGATCCGCGGATGCGCCGCCAGCGCATCGGCGAAGTTGCTGCCGCCCTCGATCGAATCGGCAATCTCGCGCACGGCTTTTTTCAGAGCGGCATTTTTTTCCTGCCGTTCCAGCACCTTGAGGCTGCGCAGCAGCGGAAGCCCCGCACGGATCAGGGTGGCCATCTGGCGCGTCAGCACCATCAGCTGTTTCGGCCGCACGACGGTTAGCGATGCCGGCAGGGCAATCTCCAGATCCATCCCCTTGCCGCGCACTTTGTTTTTTTTTCCGGCGGGGGGAATCTGCAGATCGGTTCCGCGGACTTCGGTCGGGAAAAGGCCCTTGCCCTTGAGCAGCGTCGTGGCCGCCGCCTGGCTCGCCGCGTTTACGGTCCCGGTTTTTTCTGCGCCGTTGATATCGTGGGCTATGTATTTGAATTTGGGCATGCCGCTCTTTCGACTTTCACGTTTGGGTTTCTCACTAGGTGTATTGGATGATTTCTTCGACGGTCGTGCAGCCATCGAGGATGCACCGGATGCCATCCTCGCGCAAGGTGCGCATGCCGAGTTCCATGGCCTTGTTCCGCAGCGCGAGCGTTGGTTGGCGCTCGATGATCGCCAGCCGCAGGGCGTCGTTGATCCGCATGTATTCGAAAATGGCGCGGCGTCCGCTGTAGCCGGAATGGTTGCAAGCCGCGCATCCTGCGCCGCGGTAGAAGGGCTGATCGCCTATCTGGCGGCGGTCGAGTTCGAGCAAGGCCAGTGCGGCGTCGTCCGGGCGGTAGGGGACCTTGCAGTCGGGGCAGATGGTGCGGACCAGGCGCTGGCCCATCACGGCTTCGAGGGTCGAGGCAATCAGGTAGGGTTCCACGCCCATGTCGATCAGGCGGGTCACCGCGCCGGCTGCGTCGTTCGTATGCAGCGTGCTGAAGACCAGATGCCCGGTGAGCGAGGCCTGGATGGCGATCTGCGCCGTGTCGAGATCCCGGATCTCCCCGACCATGATCACGTCCGGGTCCTGGCGCAGGAATGACCGCAGCGCCGCGGCAAAGGTGAGCCCGATGTTTTCGCGGATCGGCAACTGGATAATCCCTTCGACATCGTATTCCACCGGATCCTCGGCCGTCAGGATCTTCGTTTCGATCCGATTGATGTGCTGCAGGGCGGCGTAGAGGGTGGTGGTCTTGCCGGAGCCCGTCGGGCCCGTCACGATCACGATCCCATTGGGTTTCTTGATGTCGTCCAGAAAAAAGCCGTGGATATCGCCGGGGAACCCGATCTTGTCGAGGTCGAGCTGGACGTTCGAGCGGTCGAGCACGCGCAACACCACGCTTTCGCCGAACTGGGTCGGCAGGGTGGAGACGCGGAAGTCGATCGAGTGCCCCGCAACGTTGAGCTGGATGCGCCCGTCTTGCGGCAGGCGCGATTCGGCAATGTCCAGCCCGGAGATCACCTTCACGCGCGAGATGATCGGCAACGCCAGGTTCTTCGGCGGCGGCGCCATTTCGTAAAGCGCGCCATCGACGCGGTAGCGGATCTTGAATTCGTGTTCGAACGGCTCGAAATGGATGTCGGAGGCGCGGTCTTTCACGGCTTGGTAGAGCACCAGGTTCACGAAACGGATCACGGGGGTGGCGCGGGCGGCGTGTTCGAGGTCGGCCAGATCGACCGTGTCGCCCAGTTCGATCAGGCTGCCGGCATCCTCCATGTCGGACTCGAGGGCCGAAAGCAGTTCGTTGATGGAATCGCTCTCCTCGCCGTAGAGCCGGATGATCGCTTCGTCGACCTCCTGCTGGGTCGCGACGACATAGCCGACCTGCTTGGAGAGCACGAAGCCGATGTCGTCGGTTACCGCCGGGCTCGGCCAGTCGGCCACGGCGAAGATGATCGTGTCGCCCTCGGCCCGGACGGGAGCCGCATCGTACATCCGCGCAATGCTGGCCGGGACGGTCTTGGCGATGCGGGGCGGGATGGGGTGTGCGGCCAAATCGATCCGCTCGGTTTCCAGTATCCGGGCAACGGTTTCGAGGTAGGTCGATTCGTCGACGTAGCCCTGCTCAATGGTGATGGCCTTGGCCGGCCGGCCCAGGGTCCGGTGCTCTTCGTGGATGGCATCGGCCTGCTCTTTGGAGAGGCGACCTTCTTCAACCAGTTGGTGCAGCACGATCATTGCTTTTCATCCCTCATGGTTACGCGCAGCACTTCGCTGACGGTGGTGATGCCGTCGGCGGCCTTGCGGAGGCCGTCTTCGCGCAGGGTGCGCATGCCGCTTTCCCGGGCCTGGGCGCGCAGCTCGGTGGAGGTCGCGCCGGCATAGATCATCTGTCGGATCTGGTCGTTCACGCTAAGCAGTTCGAAGATGCCCTTGCGGCCGGTGTATCCGGTTTGGCCGCAGCTGGCGCAGCCTTCGCCCCGCCACAGGTGGGCCACGCCGCCGACCAGCTTGGTTTCGGCTTCGGTCGGGGCGTACGCCGTTTTGCAGTGGTCGCAGACCGTGCGCACCAGGCGTTGCGCCATGATGCCGCGCACCGAGGAGGAGACCAAGAACGGTTTCACGCCGATGTCGGCCAGGCGGGTGACGGCGCTCGGTGCGTCGTTCGTGTGCAGGGTGCTGAGTACGAGGTGCCCGGTGAGCGCCGCGTTCACGGCGATCTCGGCGGTCTCGCGGTCGCGGATTTCCCCGATCATGATGATGTTCGGCGCCTGCCGCAGCATCGAGCGCAGCGCGGCGCCGAAGGTCAGGCCGATATCGGCGCGCACGTGCACCTGGTTGATGCCGCTGAGCAGGTATTCGACCGGATCCTCGACCGTGATTATTTTGCGGTCGGGTTTGTTCATTTCGTTCAGGCAGGCGTAGAGGGTGGTGGTTTTGCCGGAGCCCGTCGGCCCCGTGATGAGCACGATGCCGTCGGGGTACTGGATCAACCGTTTGAAGGTGCGCTGGTCGTCGTGGTGGAAGCCGAGGTTGGGCAGGCCGAGCAGCAGGTTTTGCTTGTCGAGGATGCGCATCACGATGCTTTCGCCGTGGTTGGTCGGGATGGCCGAGACGCGTAGGTCCAGGTGGCGGCCCATCACGCGGATTTCGATCCGCCCGTCCTGCGGCAGGCGTTTTTCCGAAATCTTCATGCCCGCCATGATCTTGATGCGGCTGATGACCGAGGGGTGCAGGCGGCGCGGCGGCCCCTCGACTTCGCGAAGCGTCCCGTCGATCCGGTAGCGTACGCGGAAGGTGGTGCTGAGCGGTTCCAGATGGATGTCGGAGGCGCGCTGCTTGAAGCCTTCGAGAATCAGCAGGTTGACCAGCTTGATGATCGGCTCTTCGCCATCGGCGGTTTCCTCGATGCCGATCGCCGAGCCTTCCTCGTTGGCGCGGCGGGTCTCTTCGTCGTCCATTTGGTGGAGGATGGTTTCCATGCCGCCGTCCACCTGCGGGTAGAGCCGGCCGAGCGCGGCGGAAACCTGTTCGGGCAGCGCGGCCAACACCTCGATCGGTTCCTTGAAGAGGTAGCGCAGGGTGTCGATGGTCTCGATGTCCATCGGGTTGCCGATGGCGAGCGTCAGCGTGTTCCCGGTCTTTCGGACGGGAACCGCGTGGTAGCGCACGGCAACGTCGGGGTCGATCAAGCAGGCCGCCTCCGGCGCGGGGTAGGTGCCGGAGAGCGCAAGGGTCTCCATGCCGAAACGTTCGGCAACGAAGGCGAACAGCGCGGGCTTGTCGTGCCCGGCTTCCTCCAGCACATCGAGCAGATCCATGCCCCGCCGAGCGGCTTCCTGCAATGCGGCATCGACCAACTCGTCGCTGAGCCGTTCCTTCAGGATTTTCGCCATATATGGATTGTTCCGCACCGCTTCACCATGCCCTTTCCATGAAACGAAAGCGTCGCACAGGTGCCGGAGCTTTGTCAATCGACTCAACCCCTCGCCGGGCTTCATCGGCGGCAAAATGATGTTGAGCCGTTGCACATTTGCCGACATTGTGGTTGTTGCTAATAATAAGGAAGGTGTCGCATGGGAAAGAGATGGGTTTATTGCGCGGTGATTGTGGGCATGGCGCTGCCGGTGGCTTGGGGCGCGAATGAGCGGATCAAGCTGGAAACGGCGAATCTGCGCGTTGAATATGCGGTGACGAAAGCGAACGTGCTGGAGCTGAAGGCCGTGGGGCTGCGGGATGGTTCGTGGACATCGCCGCTGGGCGGGCGGCTGTTTCCCTTCGAGCCGGCGGCCGAGCCCGCCGGCAACAACAACGGTCCGCGCTATGCGGGCCCCATCGAGTGGCGGCTTCCGAACGGCGACCGCGCAATCGAAATGGTCTATCAGTCGCATGCCGTGAAAGAAGAGCGGCCCGGCGTCCGGCATCTCGTGATTCAATTGCGGGATAAAGTCTATCCGCTGGAGGTCGAATTGCATCTGCGGGCGTATGCGGAGGTGGATGTTTTCGAGCAGTGGCAGGTGGTCAAGAACGGTCTGGGCCAGCCCATCCGTTTACCGCGGCTCGATGCCATGTATTGGCACGCCGATGCGAAGACGCCGATCTTTTTGGAGTGGTATGCAAGCGACCAGAAGGATACGGCGGGGTATCCCATCCGCGAGCAACTGGGCCGGGGAACGCGCCTGCTGGAAAGCCGCGACGGCAACCGGCACAAACACGGGCCCGTCCCGGCCGTTGTCCTGGGCTTTGGCCAGCAACCCCATGAAACCGAAGGGCCGTGCATGATCGCCGCGCTCGATTGGACGGGCAGCAGCCGCTTCGGTTTTGAAATCAATTCCACGCAGATTCTGGAGACCGGCATCGGGGTGAATCAGCCGGGGCAGCCGGTGGTCGAGGCCGGCCAAAGCGCGGCGTCGCCCGTCTGCGTGTTTACCCTCAGCGGAAAGGGCAAGGGCCCGGCCAGCCGTCGGTTGCACGATTGGGCGCGCAACCATTTTCTGGCGAATGGCAAACGACTCCGCCTCGTGGATAATAATTCCTGGGAAGGTTGCGGCTTGAAGGTCTCCGAGGATGCGATCATTCAAATGATGAAAGACAGCGCCGAACTCGGCATCGAACTCTATGTTCTGGATGACGGCTGGTTTGGCAACGGCAAAGAAGCGCGCGTAAATACCCGTTCCGGGCTGGGCGACTGGCAGTTTAATTCGCAGCGGTTCCCCCATGAACTGGATGCCGTCATGAAGGCCGCGGATCAACTGGGGATCGAGTTCGGGATTTGGTTCGAGCCGGAAATGATCAATGAAAACAGCCAGCTGTTCAAGCAGCACCCGGAGTGGGTGATGCGCCATCCGAATCGTGCCTTTTCCAAGCAGCGCACTCAAATGGCGCTGGATGTGGCCAATCCCGCCGTGCAGAAATTCATGTTCGACGCGGTGGATCGGGTGCTGACGAAATATCCGCGCATCCGCTTCGTGAAGTGGGACGCCAACTCCAACATCAACAATGGCTACTCGCCCTACTTGGCACCGGAACGCCAAGGGGACCTGCTCAATGCCTATATGGACGGTTACCTGAAGGTGATGCGGGCGCTGACGGAAAAACATCCGAACGTCGATTTTCAGGCCTGCGCCGCGGGGGGCGGACGGGCCGATCTCGGGGCCCTGCGCTACAGCCATACCTTCTGGCCGAGCGACGATACCGACCCGCTCTACTGGCTCGGCGCACAGTGGAATTTTTCGAATTTCCTTCCGGCGAACACCATCACATCCCACGTCACCCACAAGGGAAAGGGCTTCGAACCCAAGTTCCGCGTGGATGTCTCGATGATGGCGCAGCTCGGCATGGAAGTCGATACGCGCAAATGTACGCCGGACTATCTGGACGCATGCCGGGTGGGCATCGCGACCTATAAACAGGTCCGCGATATCGTCCAGCTCGGCGACCAATACCGCCATGCGCATCCGTTCGATTCCGCGACGCCCTCGATGAATTATGTGTCGAAAGATCAAACGCGCGGTCTGGTGCTGGCCTATCAGACCGGGAGCGTCGCGAAGACGGCGGAATTTTCCGCCCCGGTTTCCGGGCTGGATCCCGAACGCATGTACCGCTGCACGGAAGTCAATCTTCCCGAAGGCGACAAGCGGCCCCGCGTGGCCGCAGGCTGCAAACCCAGCCAAAGCGGCAAAGCCTGGATGGAAGACGGAATCCCGTTGCAATTCACCCGTCAATTCGACAGTGCCGCCGTGCTGCTGGAGGCCGTGCGGTAGCCAGCGCTATTCGTCGTCCAGCAACTGCTGGAAAAGCTCGTAGTCGTCGCGGATCGGGTCGATGGCGCGCTCCCAGAATTTGCCGGAGGCGAGATCGATGCCGA
>NZ_JBFJYW010000178.1:0-8219 GCF_041622395.1 Pontiella sp.
CACCGCCGCATTATCGATGTGATGGATGCGTGTGCCGCCGCCGGGGTCAGTAGCCTGACCTTCAGCAAGTCGATGTAGTTCTCCGCAGGAATACCGTTTCAACGCAAAGGCCGCGCTCTCCCAGCGCGGCCTTTTTTGTTGGTGGTCGGTCCTGTTGTGCGGGTTTTTCCGGGGCCGTTGCATCACGCGGTGCGCGCTGGACAGATTCCATGGGAATGGCGTTTCCCGGAGCAGGGCAACGGGATTCCAGAACGGGAACTGCCGCACAGTCACTTACTCCGGCGGGTGAGCGGGACAGAGACGTAAGGTCGTTTAGCAATTGTAGGGAGGGAACGGTTGAAGACGTTGGGTCGCATTCACCGACCTCGCTTCGCGTCCCGCCGCAGCTTTCTGGGCTGAAATGCAGTTTGCGGTTGTGGATGAACTGCGCGACAGAGGCGGGAAGGTCTCGCAGACTCAACCATTTACGCCCTACAATCCTTTATCGAGTGCCATTCGGGACAGAGACTTCTTTGTCTCCCATCTGGGGGTATCAGAGGTTCCAATGTCGGATTTAGGCTAAAACTTGTAGAGCAGTTTGGTGAGCACGGCCCGGTCGTAGTAGCCTTTGTCGTCGTAATACACCTCGGTGTCGCGGTCCAGCCGGTATTCGATCTGAAGAAACAGGTCTTTAACCAGCTTGTTTTCGAGCCCGGCGGAAAAAACCGAGTGGTAGTTTTCAAGGTCGCCGAGGTGGGTGTATTTCTGGATGAAGGTCAGCGTGTTGATCAGCTGCCACCGCAAGGATTCGTCGAAGATGAATTTCGGTTCCTCGATGGAGAGGGTTTCGGTGTCGTCATCGATCAGCCGGTCGTACATGTGGTAGCCGCCGCCGGCCGAAGTCGTGAGTTGGAACTGGGCATGGGAGACCCACTTGATTCCGAACTCGGCGGTTTGGAGATATTCGTCTTCGATTTGCCGGCGGTAGTCGCGCTGGTAGACGGTCTTGGCGGAGGCGAAATAATTATCGTTCTCGAACGAGTGCTTGTATTGTTGGGTGAGGTTCAGGAAGTCGTCGTATTTTTTCAGGTCGCTTTCGCTGTAGCGGTAGGTGCAGTTCCAGTCCACGTTGTTGCGGTCGCCCTTCCACTTCAATTTACCGTTGAGCAGGTAGGTTTCGAACTCCTCTTCCTTGATCACTCCGCTTTGGTTCGAGGTGGTGCTTTGGCGCATGGCAAACGACAATGCGGCTTCGCCGCTCCAGCGTTTCTTTTCCCGGGATGTGTCCTCGTCCGGCGGCCCCGGGGGTTCGTTGCGTGCGAAGGACTTGGCTTCGGGGTTGCGCGATGGCGGCGCTTCGCCGTCCGGGGATGCATCGTTCTCCGGTTCCGGGGATGCATGGTCTTCCGCTTCCACGGAGGATTCTTCCAGTGCATCGGCAGGAACCTGTATCTCCCCGAGTTCTTCGGTTCGAATCTGGATCTTGGCAATATCCCGGGTGCTGAGGCTCACGGATCCAAACGCGCTGGAGCGCAAGAAAACATGCTGGGCGTCTTGTTGCAGGATTTTTCCCGAAAGCACATCGCCGTTTTTAAGCACAACGGTATCCTGCGCAAGCCCGGTTGTGGCGGCGGCCATGAGGGAAACAAGTATTCGAAGCATATTCTTCATGAAATAATCTGGGACCTTTTTTTGAAAACTCCGGGGAAGCTATCGGTTTGTTTTTTTTCGGTCAATATCCTCCCGATAAAAACGGTTTTTAAACAAGACGTCCCGCATGTGGAGTCTTGGACGTTCGTTGATCGGCCAATTCCCCGGATCAGAAGGGGGCGGGGCTCTGCTTTCCAGTCGGCCAGGGCTCGCCTGAATGGAGACGATGGACGAATGGGCGCCAGCCTCATGCAAGGCCGTTGGGATGAGGGCTTGACTCCGGCGGGTTCTGCCTGTAGAAACCCGCACTCATTCATGGACCGCCATTTGGGCAACGTCCTTTTTTTCTTCACTCCACCGGCGGCGAGCAGAAAAATATTTATTCGCCGGATAGGAAAAACATATGAAGAAAGAAAACGACCTTCGGGGCGTCTTCGGCCAATTGCGTCCCGAAATCGGACAAGCTGTTGCCGAAGCAGGCTACCACACACCATCCCCCATCCAAGAACAGGCCATCCCTCCTTTGCTGGAAGGCCGCGACATGATCGGCTGCGCCCAGACCGGCACCGGAAAAACGGCCGCCTTTACCCTGCCGATCCTTCAATATCTCGCGAATCGCAAAACGGGCCCGGTTAAGGACAAGCCCGCCGTGCTGGTGCTGGCTCCGACCCGCGAGCTCGCCGCCCAGATCGGTGAGAGTATCAGTAAATACGGCAAGCACACCAAAACGACCCATACCGTGATTTTCGGTGGCGTGGGGCAGAATCCGCAGGTCAAGGCGATCCGTCGCGGGGTCCATATCCTGGTCGCCACTCCGGGCCGCCTGCTGGACCTGATGAACCAGCGCTGCGTCGATCTCTCCAGTATCGAAATCTTCGTGCTCGACGAAGCCGACCGCATGCTCGACATGGGCTTTATCAACGATATCAAGAAGGTCATTGCAAAGCTGCCCGCCAAGCGGCAGTCGCTCTTCTTTTCCGCCACCATGGAACCGAAGGTGAAGCAATTGGCCGAGTCGCTGGTGACCAACCCCGCCCAAGTCGCCATCGAGCCGGAAAAACCCGCCGTCGAACGCATTACCCAGAAGGTGATGTTCGTCGATAAAAACAGCAAAGAAGAGCTGATCATGCAACTGATGGCCAGCAAGAAGCTCGACAAGGTGATCATCTTCACCCAGATGAAGCATGTGGCCAACAAGGTTGCCCGCAAGCTCGAGGGCGTCGGCATTGCGGCCGCGGCCATTCATGGCAACAAGAGCCAGTCGGCCCGCACGCAGGCTTTGGCCGACTTCAGGGTGGGCAAGGTGCGTGCGCTGGTGGCGACCGATATCGCCGCGCGCGGCATCGACGTGAAGGAAATCTCGCACGTCATCAACTTCGATATGCCCGTGGAACCCGAAACCTATGTGCACCGGATCGGCAGAACGGCCCGGGCCGGGGCGGAAGGCGACGCCATTTCGTTTTGCAGTGCCCAGGAGCGCGACTATCTGCGCGCCGTTGAAAAGCTGGTCCGATTCGAGATCCCGGTCGACCTGAAGCATAGTCTCCATTCCGAAAGATCGATGAATGCAACGGGCGATGATGCCAAGCCCGGCCCGAAGGTCCGCCAACAGCGCGGCAAGGTGACCGTGGGCGCCGATGGCAAGCCCAAGAGCACCCGCAAGGGCCAGCGGCCGAGCCGGGTCCAGAGTCGCCGCTCGAACCCCCGGAGACGGAACAATGGTTGAAGTGGGGAAGCTCAATCGGCTGGCGGTTTCCCGAAACTCTGATTTCGGACTGATCTTCGATGGGTTGCAGCTGGGCGAAATCCTGATGCCCAAGCGCTATGTTTCCAAGGCGTGGAAACCCGGCGACAAAATCGAGGTGTTTGTCTTCCTCGATTCGGAGGATCGCCTCACCTGCACGACCGAACGGGCCAAGGGCCAGGTCGGGGAGTTTGTTCTGCTGCGCTGCAAGGAGAATACGCCGATCGGCGCCTTCATGGAGTGGGGGCTGCCAAAGGACCTCTTTGTGCCGTTCCGCGAGCAGCGGATCAAAATGCGCAAAGGCGAATCGTATCTGGTCTATATCTATTTCGACAAAGCCAGCGGGCGCATCGTGGGATCGTCCAAGCTCGATAAATATCTCGCCTCCTCCCGGCGCTTCTACAAGAACGGGGAAGAGGTGGATCTGATCGCCTGGCAGAAGAGCGACCTGGGCTACAAGTTCATCATCAACAACGAGCGGTGGGGCATGGTGTTCCACAACGAGGTGTTCCAGGCGCTTGAGCGGGGCCAAAAGCTCAAGGGCTACATCAAGAATGTACGCCCCGATGGGCGGATCGATCTCTCCCTGCAGAAGCCCGGCTATGAGAAGGTTACCCTTCTGACCGACCAGATCCTGGATTGCCTCAAGGCAAACGAGGGGTTCATCCCGGTCACGGCCAAGACGCCGCCGGAGCAGATCAACGCGTTGTTCGGCGTGAGCAAGAAGACCTATAAGAACGCCATTGGCGCGCTATACAAGAAACGCCTGATTGCCATTGAGGAAGAGGGCGTTCGCTTGGTTTGATTCCGGCTCGATGACAGGAGCGGCATCTCCTCCTGCCATCCGGTCTAAATGAACGCATGAGGACGAACAATGAACGGCTTCGATGATTTGGACATCGTTTTTTCCACCGACAAGGGGCGGATCAAGCCCGAAAAGAAACCGCAGGCCGCGCCCAAGGGCGACGGCATCGTGCGTGTCGGCCGCGAAACCAAAGGGCGCAAGGGCAAGGGGATGACCGTGGTTGCGGGCGTCCCGTTGCATCCCGAGGGGCTCAAGGATCTCGCCAAAACGCTCAAGCAAAAGTGCGGTACGGGTGGAACGGTCAAAGGCCGTACCATCGAAATCCAAGGCGACTTCCGCGATCTACTCGTCGCCGAGCTCCAATCCATGGGATACACCGTCAAAAAGTCCGGGGGCTAGGCGCTTCGCCGCGGCCTTGAAGACGGGCGAGTTTCGGCTCAAGCCTTCGCCCGGCGGATATCCGACCAGAATTCGAGCTCTTGCTCGTGGCGATGGTGCGCCTTGGAGGCAAACTTGAAGTAGAGGAAGGCATCCAGGAAACCGCGGCTCTGCATGAAGCGCTGCGGTTTTCTGCCCTTGGTCCGCTCGAAGCGCGGCTGGTTGACCATGATGTCCGACACCTGGTAAATAACGTTTTTGGGAACGCGCACGTTTTCGCACATGGCCTTGAGGTGGCCGTGCACGGCGTTGCGGGCGGCGTCTTGCGGCGCTTGGCCCCCGTTGACGAGTTGCTGGGTCAGGTGTTCGTGGTATTCGCCGAAGATCAGGGCGAAAAGCAGGGCGGGGTGGACCCGTAGTCCGGCCTGCCGCCAGCGGTCCATCTGTTCGAGGGTCTGGAAGACCCAGTCGTGCCGCTTCTTGTCTTCGTCGATCCAGTGTGAAAAATCGTGGAACATCGGGTGCAGCAGGTCGGTCCGCTCCAGCCACTGGAACACCTCTTTGGCATGGCCGCAGAAGAAGAGTTTCTGAACCTCCTCGTACATGCGCGACGGGGAGGCATGCGATAGCAAATCCTTGTTGCGGCAGATCGAATCGTAGGCCTTTTCTTCGATGTCGAAGCCCAGGGTTCCCGCAAAGCGCGCGGCGCGGATCATGCGCACGGGGTCTTCGGCAAAACGTTTGTCGGGTTCGCCGATAACGCGGATCATCCGCTTTTCCAAGTCATCGAGTCCGCCCGCATAGTCGATCACGCTGAAGTCCGCGATGTTGTAGAAGAGGGCGTTGATCGTGAAGTCGCGCCGCATGGCGTCCTCTTCCGGCGTCCCGAAAATATTGTCGCGCATCACGATGCCCGTGTCGTCCGCCCGGAAGGTGTTTTCGCCGTGGATGGTGTCGTCGGCATCGTCCGGAACCGGGGCCCGGAAGGTCGAGGTTTCGATGATTTCCCCGCGGAACAGCACGTGCGCCAGCCGGAAGCGGCGGCCCACCAGCCGGCAATTGCGGAACATCCTGCGGATTTCCTCCGGGGTGGCGTTGGTCGCGACGTCGAAGTCCTTCGGGTTGCGGTTGAGCAGCAGATCCCGAACCCCGCCTCCTGCCAGGTAGGCGGTATAGCCTTCGTCCTTAAGGCGATAGAGTACCTTGACGGCGGCGGAGCTGATGTTTTTGCGGCTGACGTTGTGGTCGGCTCTCTTGATTACGGTTGGTTCCATAAGCGGGACACATTATTCCAAGGTTCGATGCGAAAAAAGAAAAAATCCACCGTGTGGTGGATTTTTCAAGTGCGATGACGGGGCGGGTTAAGTATCGAGATGCTCTTCGATCCAGTGAAGAATCGTATCGACGATCAACTCCACTTCGTCGCCGGTGAGCTCGCGGCCCTTCTCGTAGCCGAAAAATTGTTCGACGGCCGTGCGGTCGTTGCAGCCGCAGGCGTGCTGGGCGATGAAGACCGGGTGGCCTTTGGTCGGGGTCTGGCGCCCGTCGTTTTTCGGTTTTGCGGGGGCGAGGCGTTTGTTGACGAAATCGGTCGCGTGCAGGCGCAAGATATCCATGCCACGGGAGGTGACGTATTCCTGTTCCGGTTCCCCCAGCACGAACTTTTCCAATCGGCCGTCTTCCGACAGTTTTTTCTTAAGCTCGTTCCAGTCCTTATCTGATAATTTTCCCACAATGTAATCCTCGTTTGAATTTCGACCGAAGTGCCATAGCATATACAGGCATATGGTGAAACGCAAGCCTCGGCATGCCAGAAAAGTAGCAAAATTTACTAGAGGAGGCGGGCGGCGGTTTCCGGCGGCTTGGACGCGCCGCCACCGAATCGGGACTGCCGCGATTCAAGCCTAGTCTTTCCCGATCACGATGTGGCGCTTGAGAAACGCGGCGAAGGAGTCGGCCATACTGTACATTAGCGGAACCAGCACCAGCGTCAGCAGGGTGGAGACCGCCAGGCCGAAGATGACCGCGATGGCCATCGGCGCCCACCAGGCCGAGGTTGCGCCGCCCGTGGCGAAGCGGAAGGTGTGCACGTCGAAGCTCAACCCGATCGCCATCGGGATCAGCCCGAGAATTGTGGTGATGGCGGTCAGCAGGACGGGGCGCAGCCGCAGCCGCCCGGCGTGTACCACCGCCTCGCGGGTGTCGAGCCCCTTGGCTTTCATCTGGTTGATGCAATCCACCAGCACGATGGCGTTGTTCACCACGATCCCCGCCAGGCTGATGATGCCGACGCCCGTCATGACGATGCTGAAATTCATGCGCGTCAGCAACAGCCCCCACATCACGCCGATGATCGACAGGATGATGGAGAGCAGAATGACGAACGGCAACATGACCGAGTTGAACTGGAGTACCAGCACCACCACGATCCCGGCCAGGGCCAGGAAGAACGCCTTCGATAGAAACGCGGTCGACTCCTCTTGGTCTTCCTTGTCGCCCGTGTATGCGATGGAATAGCCGGGGGGAAGTTTGATGCAGTCGACGATCGGGACGACGTCGGCGAGCAGCTCGTTCGATTCCCGGCCATCCTTGTTGCCGGAAACGGTGATGACGCGCTTCTGGTTCTTGCGGCGGATGACGCCGCGTCCGGAGGTGTATTCGAACCGGCCAAGCGACGAGAGCGGCACGGGTTCGGCATCTTGCACCGGGATATAGATTTCGTCGAGCAGGTTGAACTGCCCGCGGGACGCGAGGGGCAGCCGGACGGTAATGTCGAATTCGTCCTCTCCCGCCCGGAACTTGCGGGGCGATTCGGTGCCATAGATCGCGGTGCGCAGGAAAAACCCGATCGTCTCGGTGTCGAGCCCCAGCACGCCGGCGCGCTTGCGGTCGACGATGAACTGCAGCTCGGGCAGGGCGCTTTCATAGTTCGAGCGCAAATCCACCAGTCCCGGAACGGTGCTGATGCGCCGCTCGACCTCGGTGGCGATATCGTTGAGCTGTTCCAGGTCTTCCCCGGCGATTTCGATGTTGACCGGCGGCTGTTGGGGCGGGCCCTCTTCGAACTGGTCGATCTTGATCTCGACGCCGGGAATCTGGCCGATGCGATCGCGGAACTGCTGGATCAGCTCGGACGTCTTTCCCGCGCGCTCCTTTTCATCGACGAACTTGATGTAGATCGAGCCGAGGTAGGTGCCGCCGCTCCCCTCCGAAAAGCCGCTGCCCACGCCTTGGCCCGTGGTGGCGAGGATGAACTCGATGTCGTCGAGATCGCGGATGGAGGCCTCCACGCGGCGCATGATGGCATCGGTTTTCTCGATGGCGGTGCCTTCGGGGTAGCGGACTTCGATCTGGGCGGCGCGCGGTTCGGTGTCGACGAAGAGCGTTACGCCCTTGCCGAAGCGGCCGTAGAGCTGGGAACTGAAAACGAGGAACAACACGCTGATGAACAGCAGGGCCCCGCGGTGGTTCAAGGCGCTGCGAAGCAATGCTTCGTAGGAGCGGACAAACGGATGGTGTTCCGTCCGGTCGTCGTCGAAGTTGCGTTTGCCGCGCTTGATCAGCACCGAGCAAATCGCGGGGTTGATCACCAGCGCAACGAAGAGCGAGGAGGATAGGGTGATGATGAGGGTCTGCGGGATATAGCTCATGAACTCGCCCATG
>NZ_JBFJYW010000179.1:0-8205 GCF_041622395.1 Pontiella sp.
CGGCGGGGTAGGCCAATGGCCGTCCCCGCCTTGCAAAAACTACAGGCTCTGGAGAAATTCCAGAACCTTGGCGGGGTGGGCCTCGGCCTTGGGCACCTTGCGCCAGTGTTTGATCACCTTGCCCGTTTCATCGATGATCACGGTGGAACGGATGCAGCCGATGCTGGTCTTGCCGTAGAGCACCTTTTCGCCCCACGCGCCATATTGGGCCATCATCTCGGTCTCCGGGTCGGAGAGCAATACGAAGGGCAGGTTGAAATTTTCGATGAACTTATCGTGCGAAGCGAGGCTGTCCTTGCTCACGCCCAGCACCACCGTGTTCAGCTCCTGGATCTCGCCGTTCAGGTCGCGGAACCCGCACGACTCCTTGGTGCAGCCCGGCGTGTTGTCGCGCGGGTAGAAATAGACCACCACGCGCCGGCCGAGATAATCCTTGATCGAATGCTTTTTACCGTCGGAGCCCGCCAGCGTAAACGCCGGGGCCTTTTTTCCTTCCAATGAATCCATCGTTTCAACTCCTGCTTCTTCGGCGTAGACCGCCGCGTTAAATGCCCATGTAAGCCGTCCGGCCAAATGGCACCGAATGGCCGTTCGTTTAATGGCGAAAGCATAGGCCATGGATGAGGCCGGTGTAAATGCGGAGTTTGGGTTTTAGGAGAGCAGGCCGAAGTGGAGGCACCCTTCGTGGACGCCCGCGATGAACGGCTGCGACGCAAAAAACAGCCGGCCGCGCTTTGCATCGTCGTCGGCCCAGGCCTTCAGGTCGGCGATGAGCTTGGGGTCGGCGTTCGAAACGACAATCCCCTGAAGGCCGCTCTTGAAGGCGTGCTCGTCGTTGCCGGAATCGCCGGCATAGACCACGTGTTCCGCGTCGAGCCGGAGCAGGTTGAGCAAGAAATGGACGGCGTAGTCCTTGGCGACCCCGGCCGGCAAGACATCGAGAAAGGCCTCGCCGGTGTAGACATCCACGCTGTAGACCAGCTCCGCATGAATGCCGGCGGCCTTCAGTTTTCCGTCGATCTCCGGCAACAACTGCTCGGGATGGTCCGCCGTATCGAACACATAGCTATGCTTGAACTCGGTCTGTCGGGAGGCATCCTGCTCGGGATAACCCTTCAGCGTGCGGGCCACGTCTTCGGCCGTATGGCCCCCGAAGCGCTTGAGCATCTCCGCCCGGTATTCATCGCTCAAAATCCATTCCCCGCCGTTTTCGCCGGGACGGTAGAGCGAGGTGCCCACATCGCAGATCAACCAGTCCGGCGTGGGGAGCTTCCATTGCGCGATGCCCTTGAGCACGCGTTGCAGGTCCCGGCCGGTGGCATAGGCCAGCGCCAACCCTTTTTGCTGGCCGAAGGCCTCGGCAAAGGACGCGATTTCTTTTTCGCGTTGGGGCCGGTCATCGAGCGGGATAACGGTACCGTCCATGTCGCTGGCGAGCAGATAGTCAATCGCATTCATGACGCGCTACCTAACGCGCATCGACGCACCTTTGCAAACGGTTTCGCGCAGAAGTTTCATAATTCCGTTGCGACTGGCGCATGGCCATGTATGGTTTAACCGTGACGCGGACTGCTATCATCCGCACCGCCCTATATGGCGGGGTGCCGTGCGATTGATGCGGCATCGGATCACAAGGTGTATCGAGGACTGGAGGCGCTGACCATGGGTATGGCGAAAGACAAGGGGTTGTACATCGCGCTGCTGAGTGTGCATGGACTCATTCGCGGCAAGGAACTCGAGCTCGGGCGAGATCCCGACACGGGCGGGCAGATTCTCTACGTGGTCGAATTGGCCCGGGCCTTGGCCAGCCATCCAATGGTGGATCGCGTGGATCTTTTCACGCGGCAGGTCATCGACAAAAAGGTGGACGAGAGTTACGCGCAACCCGAAGAAAAGCTTGCCGACAAGGCATACATCATCCGAATTCCCTTCGGGCCGCGCCGCTATCTGCGCAAGGAAAAGCTGTGGCCGCACCTGCCGAGCTTCGTCGACAACGCCCTGCCGCATTTCCGCAAGCTGCGCCGCATTCCGGATATCGTGCACGGCCACTATGCCGACGCCGGCATGGTCGGCGCGACCATGGCGCATCTGCTGGGCGTGCCGTTCGTTTTCACCGGCCACTCGCTCGGCCGGGTCAAGATGGAGCGGATGCTCGAAAGCGGGGCCCCGCGCGATCAGATCAACCAACGCTACAACATGGATTCGCGCATCGAAGCCGAGGAGCTGGCGCTGGATGCCGCCCCGTTGGTGATTACCAGCACGCACCAGGAGATCGAGCAACAGTATGAAATGTACGAGCATTACGAGCCCTCGTGCATGCGCGTGATTCCGCCGGGCGTGAATCTCGACCGCTTTTCCCCGCCGGTCCACAAGGATGACCCGTATGCGATCCGAGGCGAGATCGATCGTTTCTTGCGCGATCCGGGCAAGCCCATGGTGCTGGCGATGGCGCGGCCGGATGAACGCAAGAACATCAGCACGCTGATCCACGCCTATGCCAACAACGCGAAGTTGCGGCAGGCGGCAAACCTCGTGCTGGTGCTGGGCAACCGGGACGACGTCCGGGCCATGGACCGGGGTTCGCGCAAGGTGATGATCGAAGTGCTTTACCTGATCGACAAGTACGACCTGTATGGATCGATCGCCCTGCCGAAGCATCATGCGGCCGATGATGTGCCGGATATCTATCGCCTGGCGGCCGCCTCGCGCGGCGTCTTTGTCAACCCCGCCTGGACGGAGCCGTTCGGGCTTACCTTGATCGAGGCCGCCGCCAGCGGCCTGCCGATCGCGGCCACGAATGACGGCGGCCCGCGCGATATCATCGCGGCCTGCGAAAACGGCATCTTGATTGATCCGTTCGATGCCGAAAAGATGGGCACGACGTTGCTGGAGATGCTGCAAGGCAGGGACTGGGAGCAATGGTCGGAGCGGGGCATGAAAGGTGCCACCGAAACCTTTTCCTGGTCGAGCCACGTGTCCCGTTATCTCAAGGAGGTCACTCGCTTGCTGGGCGCCAGCACCAGCTCGCCGAAACTGCCGGCCCGCCGCAGCCGTATTCCCGAGGTCGACCGCATCCTGATTACCGATGTCGACAACACCCTCACCGGCGACGACGAGGCGGTCCAGAAACTGTTGCAGGCGCTGAATCAGGCCGGCACCTTTACCGGCTTCGGCATCGCCACCGGCCGCGCCAAGGAAAGCGCCTTGGCCATGCTGGAGGAAATCGCGGCGCCGCCGCCGGACATTCTCATCACGTCGAACGGGGCGTCCATCCGGTATGGTCGGGATCTGACCGAGGACACCGCCTGGAAACGGCATATCGACTATCGCTGGGAGCCGGCTGCGATCCGGGCGGTCATGGAGCAGATTCCGGGCGTCTACCTGCAGGAAGAAGCGGAACAGCACCGGTTCAAAATCAGCTATACCATCGACGTCGAAGAGGCCCCGTCCGTGCGGCGGATCCAGCGCCTGCTGCGCGAAGCCGGCCTGCGGGCCAACCTGACCTGTTCGTTTGCAATGTACCTCGACGTGATGCCGATCCGCGCCTCGTGCGGACTGGCGATTCGCTATCTTGCGTTCAAGTGGGGCATCCCCTTCGATCATCTGCTGGTGGCCGGCGATTCGGGCAACGACGAGGATATGCTCGGCGGCGAAACCCTGGGCGTGGTGGTCGGCAACCATAGCCCCGAGCTGAACAAGTTGCGGGGCCAGCCGCGCATCTATTTTGCCGAGGGGTGCCATGCCAACGGCATTTTGGAAGGGATTGCCTACTACGATTTCTTCAACGAGATCACGGTCCCCGAGGAGAATCATGAAGATTTTTGATCTGCAATCGGATTTCGAGACGAACCGTCCGTCGCTGTTTCCGCTGTTGCGCCGTTTCCGCGGGGCCGACCGCCCGCTTTTGTTGCGCACCGACGTGGCCGATGAACTCGATGCGTTTCTTGCGCTTCCGGAGGGGTTGCCGCTGAACGGGACGGTGGCGGAAAAGCTGTTCCGCAGAACCGAGGAGATGATCGTGCAGGAGGGTTGCCTCCATATGGCGGTCAGGCTCAAGGTGGCCGAGTGGTGCTACTTCTGCATCGATATTCAAAACGTATGCATCGGCGAACAAAGTGCGTCTCGGTTCCTGCAGGCCAAGGAGCGAATGGCCAACGGCTTCAACCCGGAGGGCGACTGGGCGCTGGAGATCGACCTGAAGCCTTTCGAACGCGGGTTTCCGGTGATGAAGGAGACCGGCTCGATTGGCAAGGGCGTGGCCTTCCTCAACCGGCATCTGGCCCATTCCGTATCGAACCGCCAAGGCAACCGCCTGCTCGACTTCTTGAAACTGCATAAATACGGCGATGTGCAGCTGTTGCTCAACCAACAGGTGAAAAGCATCGGCGAACTCCAGCAGGCCCTGCGGAACGTCCGCCGGGTGCTGGAAACCGTGGAGCCCGACGCGGAGTGGGTCGATCTGGTCGAGCAGCTGCCCGAAACCTGCTTCGAGCCCGGCTGGGGACGCCGGGCCGACACGATTCGCGATACCATGGGCTTGCTGCTCGACGTGCTCGAATCGCCCGATGCCTCCAGCCTGGCGGAATTCCTCGGCCGCATTCCGATGGTCTCGCGTCTGGCGGTTCTTTCGCCGCACGGCTATTTCGGCCAATCGGGGGTGCTGGGTTTGCCGGATACCGGCGGGCAGGTGGTCTATATTCTCGACCAGGTTCGCGCCCTCGAAAAGCAGATGCGGCACGACCTGCACGACCAGGGGCTCGACATCGAGCCGCGCATCGTCGTGGTTACGCGCCTGATCCCCGAGGCGGGCCAGACAACCTGCAACCAGCATCTGGAACCGATCGTTGGAACGGAAAACGCGGTGATTCTTCGCGTACCGTTCCGAACCGAAAATGGAGAGGTGGTGCCGCATTGGATTTCGCGTTTTGAAATCTGGCCCTATCTGGAACGCTTTTCCCGCGAAGCCGAGCACGAGCTGATCACCCATCTGGAGGGGCGGCCCGATCTCGTGATCGGGAACTATTCGGACGGGAATCTGGTGGCCTCGCTGATGACACAGCGCCTGGGCGTCGCCCAGTGCAACATTGCCCATGCGCTCGAAAAAACGAAGTACCTCTTTTCCGCCCTGCATTGGCAGCAGCACGAAGAGGAATACCATTTTTCCTGCCAATTCACCGCCGATCTGATCGCGATGAATACCGCCGACTTCATCATCACCAGCACCTATCAGGAAATCGCCGGGACCGATGAAGGCGTGGGGCAGTATGAAAGCTACCAAACCTTCACCATGCCCGGCCTCTATCGCGTGTTGCAGGGCATCAATGTGTTCGACCCCAAGTTCAACATCATTTCGCCCGGCGCCGACGCCGAGGTCTATTTCCCTCATACCGAAGCCGAGCGGCGACTCGATTCCCTGCATGACGATATCGACGACCTGATCTATGGAAAGGCCCATCCGGAGGCCCGCGGCGAGCTGGCCGATCGGGACAAGCCGCTGCTGTTTGCCATGTCGCGGCTGGATCACATCAAGAACGTGACCGGGCTCTTGCGGTGGTACGCCGAATGCCCCGCGTTGCAGGACAAGGCCAATCTCTTTCTGGTGGCCGGCGTCGTGGACCCGCAGCGGTCGAACGACTCCGAAGAGCGGCAGCAGTGCGAGCTGATGCACCAACTCATGGACGAGTATAAGCTCGATTCCCGCGTCCGCTGGGTCAAGGCCAGCTCGGACCGCAACTTCAACGGCGAGCTGTATCGGCGCATTGCGGATCAACGCGGCGCCTTCGTGCAGCCCGCCCTGTTCGAGGCGTTCGGCCTCACCGTGATCGAAGCCATGAGCACGGGCCTGCCGGTGTTCGCCACGCGCTTCGGCGGCCCGATGGAAATCATCGAAAACGGGATCAGCGGATTCCACATCGATCCCAACCATGGCGCCGAGGCCGCCCGCAAAATGTGCGAATTTTTCGACCGGGCCGCCGCGGATGAAAACCATTGGACGCGTATTGCGCAGGGTGCGCTGGACCGCGTCGAAGCCGCCTATACCTGGGAACGGTATGCCGCCAACCTGCTCCGGCTCACGCGCATCTATGGCTTCTGGAAACACATTTCCAACATCGACCGCGAAGAAACCCGCCGCTACCTCGAAATGTTCTACGGGTTGCTCTACCGTCCCCGCGCCGCAACCATCAAGCAATAAAAAAAGCGGTCGCCGCGTTATCCCGTTTTCGTTTCTGGGACAAACCATTTCACAAGCGTTGACTGGTTTGTTTTAATGCGGCCTTTTGCGGTCGTTCGGCTCCCCGGCATTGTGCGGGGGCGACGGGCTGCTGCGCGGGATGGGGGGTACATCGATGATGAATGATCTGGGGACACTGCTGGAATCCGCTGGCGATGATCAGGAGCTGGCAGGAGATTTGCTAGATATGTTTGCGGAGCAGGCGCGCGGAGAGCTCGAGGCCATGGCCGATCTCGTGCGGACGGGCGATTCCAAACAAATGGCCACGATTGCCCACAAGCTGGTGGGGTCTGCCGTGGCGTGCGGATTTGACGGCTTGTCGAAGGAGCTGCGTGCAATGGAGTTGCGCTGCCTGCAGGGCTTGCCGGACGACGTTGGCAAACAGATCGATGCCTTAAGGCGCTTGTTCGAAGAAAGCTGCATCGAAATGGGCGCTCTCTTGGCGAAATGGTGAATTTATGAAGAAGGTATTTATTGTTGATGACGATGTCTTCCTTACCGGACTCTACGAGAAGCTGTTGCGAAGCGAAGGTCTGGATGTCGAGGTTGCGAATTCGGGCGAGGAAGCGCTCGAGCGGATCACGGGATTCCATCCCGATCTGGTGGTGCTGGATCTGCATATGCCCGGCTTGCACGGCACGGATGTGTTGCGAGCCATTCGCGAAAATCCGGATCTGCAGCATATGCGCGTGATTGTTTTTGCCACCGGCTACATAAAAACCTTGGTCAACGAGGTGGCCGATTTGGGAGTCCATCAGGTGTTCTCCAAAATGAAGTGCAAACCGCGGGCGCTGGTGGCGCAAATAAAGGAAGCGCTCGCGGATCTTTCGCGGGACGGGGCTTCTTCGTCCCGAAATGCCGTGTCGGCGCTGGAGTCCGGAGTTGGGCTCATCAAGGCGATGGGCATCGACCAATTGCCGGTCTGGATCGAACGGCTGCGGGGCGATGGCCGGGCCGAGGCCCGCCGCGTGTGCCTGTTGCATCTTTACCGGATTCTACGCGAAGAAATCCGCTATGCGGTCGGATGCGATGGGGCGACGGCCGAGGGCAAGCTGGGCCGCGCCTTGAAAAAACTGATGGAAGATCTGTTCGACAATCCCCAACTCATTACCGCTTCTTCGGTGGACTCGCTCGAGCAGGCGATTCAAAAAATGCTGTCGCTCAACGAAACCAAGCGCAATGGAACGCTCGAATCCGAGACCACGTTGCAGGATCTACTCAAGGGGCTTTAGCCGTTGCCGCCCGCATGGGCGGCTAGGCGGATGGATTGCGGGTGAAAACAAAGCCCACCATGACATGCTTCTGTATGAGGTTCACGGACTTCTGGACGGTGAGGATGTTCGCGTCGATGGCCCGTAGCTTTTCTTGGGAAAGAGCGGACTCCGCCGTTTCTTCCTGGGCCAGCGTGATGCGGTCGATCAGATTGACAAACTGGTCGATCGCGGTGCCAAAAGAGGCCGAAGGCGCCATGGCTTCGTATTCGACGCGAAAGCTTTTGGCCACCTCGCAAGTTAAACCGAAAGCCCGGTGGAGCGTGTCGCGGCAACTGGGCCACGCCTCTTCGATGTCAACGTGCTGCATGTAGTGGTGGGTGGGGGTCTTGACGATTTTCTTTTTCCGGAAGGCACGGATTTCGAGCAAGGACACCTTGATGCTGTCCATGTGTTCCTCCAGCAAGCGGAGGTCGATGGGTGCCGCAACCTTCTCAACGGCGGCATTTTTTTGCTTTAAGAATTTCCGAAACATACGACACAGCGCCTTTTCTACTACCTACAATTGGTTTCATTTAAATCACGCCGGGGCCGGAATGTAAAGAACGATTCCCGCCGCCCGCTTCTAGCCTGATCTATTCACGGATCCGGTTTTGAGTGCCCTTTTCTGCTTGAAGAGGGGGGATCTCAGGCCGAGAGCGGTTGTGATGCGTTCTGTTTTGCCGGCTATAATCGATTTTGGGCACACCTCCCCCTTACCCC
>NZ_JBFJYW010000180.1:0-8137 GCF_041622395.1 Pontiella sp.
ACGGCGGGCGGCCTGTCGCGCAGGCCGCCCGCCTCGCCTTTGCCTTGGAGTTGCCGCAATGATTAGCCCGAAATACCACCAAGCCGCCGTCAAGCTCGCCGCCGCCATCTACCAACCGACCGGGGGGCACGTCCGGCAATGTATCCAACGGTTCGGCCTGCCGTCGTCTCAGGTCGAAATCATATCCGGCAATGGTCCGTTGTGTGAGCGGGCCTTGGTGGTGCCGATCAATCGCGTGGCTTACCTGATCTGGCGCGGGACGGTCAATTGGCCGCAGTGGCGCTCGAATCTGAATGCCGCGCAACGCCCAATGAAAACGATGGGAACCGACGGCTTCGCCGTCCATGCCGGATTCGATGATGGTCTGGCAGAGACCTATGGTCACGCGCTGGAGTCGCTCCGCACATATGCGCGGCTTGGTTACGACATCGTGATTGGCGGCCACTCTCGTGGCGCTGGCATGGCCACCGACGCTTATCAGCTGCTCGACCGCGATGGGGTTGCCGTTACCGAGGCACATCTTTTTGGCGCGCCGCGCGACTTGAATTTGCCCGCCGCGCGCACCTTCGACCAGTTGGCTAAAGGCTCTTGTTTTCGATGGGTGGCCAATAACGACACCGTTTGCCGGGTGCCGTTTCGTTGGATGGGCTACCGCCATGTCGGGACCGAAATGTATTTCGATTCCGCCGACAAGCTCCATGTTGATCCGTCGTTGATGGTTAAGTTGCGCGGGCAATATCTTGGCCGGAAAAAGGGCGGAATTTTTGATGGCGTATCCGATCATAGCTATGTGGGCGAGTATGTTCGCCTGATCGGCAGCCTGGACTTTTAACCCCGGGGCGGCCTGTGTGGCCGCCCGCGCCGGAGGCGCTGCAATGGACCCTGAAGATTTTTTTATAAAGGAATGGAAGACCTCCGTCACCTTGCCGGACGGAACCGTGGTGGATGGAATCTTCGACCGCTTGCCGGCCGATGTTGGCGTGGGTGTCGGGATTGCTGCAAGCAACCCTCAAGTTGCGCTTTTATCGACCGTTGCGGCGGTGTTGGGCGAGGGAGATAGGCTTATCGTTAAAAGTAGGGACACGGGTGTCGATGAGGTTTACCGCGTTGTTTGCCCGGGGGTCGACGACGAAGGGCTTGCCATGGTTGACCTGGAGGATTGGGAGTAATGAGTCCGCGCGCATTGATCCGCAAAGCCGTCTGCGATACCATGAGTGCGTCGCCGGGGTTCAGGCTTGTCGAGGTGGGCCGCCGCCACAAGCTCAACGAAAAGCGGCAACTCCCTGCCGCCATCATCTATACCGATCGCGAAGAACAAACACTCATCACCTCTGCCCCGGTTACGTTTGAACATGAGCTGGAGTTGCGGGTGGTGCTTTATGTCAAAGCCGTTGGCAGTGACAGTGGAGAGGCCGCGCTAGACGAACTTTGCGAAGGAACCGAGGCGCTGGTAGTCGCCGCCATGAGCGTGCTCGACGGCGTGCAATACGCGTTCCCGTCGGAGTGGGAGGTCGAGGCCGATGGCGAGACCAATGCCGACTTCTTGGTTGGCACCAGAACATTTCGAGTAGTCTACCATTCCGCCGTAGAATGACCAGGCGTTCGGCCAACGCGGTGGCCGGGATATTGATGCGGCAGAACGTTACGGGTAAGCCCGAAGGGGCGAGCAAGTGACTACGAAAAACACATAGGAACTTAACTGAGGTGAATGAGTGAAGTGTGAAGCACGGTGCTTTTGGCAAAATAACGGTGAGTGTATGCGGGAGTGCGCGCCGAAATGTCTTGCGAGAATTGTTCCTGGATCAGACCTTGAGACGGCCCCCGTCGAATCTCAATCGACTGGATCGATTGTTAATCTCGACCTTCGTCATAGACAATCAATCGTTGATTTGATTCAGGCGGTTGTGTGTGGAGAGGTCTCAATGCGGCGTGCGGCGACTGAAATACAGAAGAAGGTGCCAAAGAAGCAATTATCTGCCGCTGATCGGCGGGATCTTCGGGTGTTGAGACGCTCTGGGAGATACACGGTTAATGACTTGGCGTTGCTGTTCGGCATCCACCCTTCAACCGTATGACGGATTTGCAAATCGTCCTGCAGAACATCAACCCCGATCCGCGCCGCCGCGCCTACTTTTTCCGCATCGAACAATCCAACCGTTAATGGAGGCTAAACCATGGGTGCCAAGTCTGGCTACAAATCTATCTTTTCCGCCGCCGGGTCCGGCGATGCCGTTGAAGTCGTCGGTGATCGCAAGAGCTGGAAAATTTCCACCCGCGCCGCCATCGGTACGGCCACTGCGCAGGGTCAGGACTGGGAGGAAACCCTTGATGGAATCAAGGGGTTTGACCTTTCGGTTTCCGGCAACCTCGACCCGTCCGATAATGGGCAAGCGGCCCTGGAAGAGGGCGCGTTGGTCGACTTCGAGGCGTGGATTGAGACGGGCGGCTTCAAATATTCCGGATCGGCGCGAATCAAGTCGCTCGAAATCGATGCGCCGGAGGATGGCCCGATTTCGTTTTCTTTTTCCGCTCAGGGTCACGGTGCGTTGTCTAGAACGCCCGCTGTTTAGTGGGGGCCTCGGATGAAACATTCTGAACTCCAACAGCGCCTGCTTGATTATACCAAACTGCTTGGTCGTCAGCGTATAGAAATCCCCGAGCTGTCTGGCGACGATGAAGATCCGTTCGTGATCTTTTCCCGCCCGCGTACGCCGGAGGATATGGACAAGCTGGGAAAGTATGAGGATTCTGCCCGGTTCAATGTCGAGGTGATTGCGCTGTTGGGCGAAAATGAGGATGGGACTCCCGCGCTGCTGAAGTCCGACTTGGTCGAGCTGATGTCCGGCGGAGCGAACGACCTAATCAAGCGCATTGCCGACCAGATGTTTTTCCATAAACCGCCAAAGGTTGCCGACCTAAAAAACTGATGGCGGAGCCCGCCGGGGCTCCGCTGCTCTTTCTGTTCTCCTTGGCCGAGCAACTCGGGAAATCCCTTGAAGAGGTCCGGCGCTTCTCTGAGGTCGAGCTTGCCGGGTGGCGGGCTTACAACGCCGCGAAAAGGATGCTTAACGAAAGATGACCACGCCCGCCGCCAACGTCAGAATCAACGCCTTCGACAACACCAAGGCGGCCTTCGCATCGGTAAACGCAAACCTCGCCAAGACCGCGAAGGGCGCCCTTTCGATGGTGGGCGGCCTTGCCGGGATTGGCGGGGCCGGGGCTCTGATGGCCTTTTCGGAGCTGACACGCAATGCCATCGAATACGGTTCGGCCTTAACGGATTCGTCCAAGGCGACCAATGCCAATGTGGAGGCACTTCAGGTGTTGCGCATGATGGCGGACAAGGCCGGGGCTTCGCACGCAAATCTTGAAAAATCGCTCATCCAGATGCAGAAGGCGTCCATGGATTCGCTCAATGGCATGGCCACCTATTCCCGTGCGTTCGAGGCTTTGGGGATCAACGTTTCCCAGTTCATCACTCTTCCGGTCGAGCGCCAGTTGGAGTTGATCGGGCGCAAGATGTCCGACTCGAAGAACCAGGCGCAAGCCTATAATGCCGCCATACAAATCCTGGGCACCCGCAACGCGCCTCGCTTGATGGAGGTGCTGCAGGACTTGGCCAAGGACGGCTTCGATGAAGTTTCCCGCGCGGCCCATGAGTCCGGACAGGTGATGTCAACCGAAACCGCCCAATCCATGGACGCCATGGCCGATGCCATGGAAAAAATAAAACGCCGGATGTCCAATACCTGGAGCGGCTTCGTGGTCGAGGCCGCCGATGTGCTGGGAATGAAAGACCTGAACGTTCAAATTGCCTCGACCGAGACCGAGCTTGAACAGGCCAAGGATCGTTGGCGCGAAATGTTCGACGGCAAGTTCGACCTCGGCTCCCTGATGCGCCTGATGCCGGGCGATCAGCGCGAGGCGCAGGTGAATTACATTTCGTTCCTCGAAACGAAGCTCGGGAAGCTTCGCGCCGAACAGGCCGCCCTTGCCGAATCGACAACCTCCGACATGCCCGCCTCTGGCGATGCCATGGCCGCGTTTGGGGCGGCCTATGAAAACGCATTGTCGCGCGCGACGGCGGCCCATGATCGTTTGGCCATGGCGAAGATGTCGGACGCGGAGCAGACCGACTTCCTGCGGTCGAAATACGACGCAATCAGCAATCAGTTGTTCGATATCTACGAGGATAGCGGGAAGCAGTCGGAGGATTATCAGAACAAATTGACCGAGTTGTATAAGGTTGAGCTGGAGCTCCATAACCTCGAAAAGAAAAACCGCACGGAATCATCGTCCGCCATCCAGCAATGGCGCGATGATAACCTCACGTCGCAATTAATGGTCGTGAATGCCATGAAGAGCGCGTCGGACGAAATGACCGACGCCTTTATGGATTTCATCGATACCGGAAAATTCGAGTTCGACGACATGGTTGCCTCGTGGCTGAAGTCGCTGGCTCAGCTTTCGTTCCAGCAAGGCGTTGCCAATCCGATGATGCAGTGGTTTTCCGGCGGCCTTTCCTCGCTCTTCGGTGGCGGCGGCGGCGGGATACCGACCTATCACGACGGCGGAATTGCCGGGCTTCAGCCCGATGAAATCCCCGCCATCCTGCAGCGGGGCGAAGAGGTGATTACCTCGGGCGACCCGCGCCATCGAAACAATCTCTCGGGCGCTTCGTCCGATACCATTAACGTGAACTTCAGTGTTTCGGCGGTGGATGCCGCCGGGGTCGACTCCCTGCTCATGCAGCGCCGCACCATGTTTGTCGGCATGATTAACGACGCCTTGGCGCGGCGCGGAAGGGGGGCGATCTAATGGCTACGATGCCGAGCAATCCGGTGCCTCAGAAAACGAAGATCAAGAGTTTGGTGCAGAACACCGTTAGCGTTGCGCAGTCGCTGCGCTCGGTGGTCTCCAGCCGCGGCGGGCAGCGCTGGGGGTTTACGTTGGAATATCCTGCGACCACCCGCGATGATATTGCCGCGCTGCTGACCTTCCTGAATGCGCGGGAGGGCCGATTCGATGCCTTCTATTTCAACTTCCCTAATCAGCCGACGCGGGGAACCATGGCCGGAAGCCCGGTGGTTTTCGGCGGCGGGCAGTTGGGAAGAACCTTGGCGACCGCCGGGTGGCCCGCGAACTCAAACGGCGTTTTGCGCGTGGGAGATTTTATTCGCGTGGAAGGCGACTACAAGACCTATCAGGTTACGGAGGATGTGAATTCCGGAGACGACGGTAGGGCCGATATTCCAATCTTCCCGACGATCCAGAAGTCGCCGATCGATGGCAATGCGCTTCGGTCCGACAATCGCTTTCGCGTTGCCTTGACGTCCGACGACCTTGAAGTCGATATCGGACAGGCGTTGCACTACGGCCTATCCATCGAGCTGCTGGAGGTGTTGCGTTGAGCCGGGAGCTGTCAACCGAGGTCATCGCCGCCGCGTCTGCGGAACAGATTCGCACCGCGCACCTTTTCCGCGCGGTTTTCATGAATCGCGCCACCGGGCAGGAGGAAGTCTATTATGCCACGGATAACGCGTGCGACGTGTCGCACGAAGGCGAAATTTATCCGGCTCTTGGAACGTATCTTGGATTCGAGGGCGCAGAGGAAACGACGGATGTTGTTGTTTCTACCCTGCGGGTTTCGCTCTCCGGCGTCGAACAGTCCTATATCTCTGCCATACTTTCCTACGCCTACCTCAATCGGGAGCTTAGAATTTCGCGCGTTTTCTTCGACCTCGATTCTGGGCAAATGATTGGGGCCCCGGAAATCATCTTCTGCGGTCCAATGGATGAGCCGACCGTGACCGATGATCCGGATAGCTCCAGCTGTACGGTAACGCTGTCGGCATCGAACCATTTCGCGGCCTTCGATTGCACGCCGGGTCGCCATACCAACCACGCTGAGCAACAGGCCTATTTTCGCGGTGACATGTTTTTTAACGGATTCGGCAATGTCGATCAGGATGTAATTTGGGGAGTAGACGATTGATGCGCTTTGTGGATTGGGATATTCGGCTGATAGAGTTCGCGGCGGCTGTTAAGGGCATGCCGTTCGAGTGGGGCAACACGAATTGCGCCGCACTGGCCGCCGGGGCCGTCGATGCCATGCTTGGCACCGACCATTTTGCCGCGCAACGCGCGCTTGACCTCAGTGAGGAGAGGGCGCGCGAAATGTCGAACGCGTGCGAAACCCGCAAGGCCTTGCTCGATGCCGGGTTGATGCCTGTTGAAAATCCTCGCCTTGCCCAGCGCGGTGACATTATCTATGCCGTTTTCGATGGCTGGGAATGCGTCCATGTGGTCGTTGGGAAATATGCGCTCTCTTCTACCATGGAACGCGGTGTCTGCTTTGTTCGACTGTCCGGCCTGTTGGCTATGGACGGGGTGGAGGTGTTCCGATGCCCGCAATAGCCGCCGTTGGTGTTGTCTGGTCGTCGATTGGTGGGTTTACCATTGGGAACCTTGCCGTCGGGGCCATGCTCCAGCAAGCCGTTGTATCGGTCGGCATTGGTTATGCCGCCAAGGAGTTGGGCGAGGCCTTTACCGATGACCAGGCGACCGATTATGGCGCGAAGGTCAACACCTCTAGCTCAACGGCGGCAATCTGTGTCTTTTACGGAACCCGGGTGGTGGGCGGAAACGAGTTCCGTGCGGCGGGGGGGGAGGATAATAAATACCTTTATCGCGTGATGGTGTTGGGCGAGGGCGAAATGGACGGCATCGATGCGGTCTATTTCAACGATAACGATGTCGGCACCTACGAAGATGACGACGGGGAATTGGTCTATGCCGATCTAGTGCGATACACCTTCCACGACGGGGCCGATGGACAGGCCGCCGATATCGATTTGGTTCAAGAGGTCGAGGCGTGGGGGCCGGATCATCGCGGTTTTGGAGTTGCTTATCTTTACGTTCGCACCGAGTGGGATTCGGATGCCTTCCCTTCCGGCATGCCGACGCTGACCGTTAAGGCCCGTGGGCGGCGCATCTACGACCCGCGTGCCGCCGTAACTGCGTGGAGCGAAAACCCGGCGCTCTGCATTCGGGACTACATCACCAACACTCGCTTCGGGGCCTCGATTCCCGTTAGTGCCATTGATGACGACTCTTTTTCCGAGGCAGCTAATTATTGCGATGAGCTGGTAACGTTCACTGATTCGGAAGGGATCGATTTCGACGCCAAGCGCTATACCTGCAATGGCGTGCTGAATCCGGACGACGGTTGTTTGGACAACGTGAAGAAGCTCCTGACATGCTGCCGGGGAATGCTGGTTTACTCCGGCGGCAAGTGGAAATTGTTGATTGATAAGCCCGAGGTGGCCCTGTTCGATTTCAATGAGGATAACATTGTCGGGGCGTGGACGTTTTCCGGGAGCTCCAAGAACACCATCGCAAACCAGGTCTGTGCCTATTATTACGACACGGACAACCAATCGGAAGACACATTGACGGTGGTATCCGACGGCGACTACATCGCTGAAGATGGGCAGATTTTCGAGCAAGACGTCTACTACCCGCTGACCAACTCGCTGGCCCGCGCAAATATCCTTGCTCAACACCACTTGAAGCAGGCGCGCCAAGGCCTGACCGCCTCTTTCTCCGTAACGCTAGAAGCACTTGCCGTAAATGTGGGCGACGTGGTGACCATCACCCATCCGGTGCCGGGCTGGTATGCGAAGCCGTTTCGGGTTTTGTCGATGTCTCTGGAGTCATCCGACAAGATAAAGGTCGAGGTTCAGGAGTACGACCCATCGGTTTACACCTTTGATGTGACGACCCCGCCTTCGATTCCCGACACCAATTTGCCCGATCCATTCTCCACGCCAGCCCCTTCCGGTCTTGTGCTGGAGAGTGGCACGGAACATTTGCAGATTTCGGCATCCGGAACCGTGATTGCCCGGTTGCTCGCGCAGTGGTCCGCCCCGGCTTCAACCTTCGTTGATCGTTACGAGGTGGCCTATAAGCTATCCAGCGCATCCGGTTGGACGGCCTTCGAAACGGGCGAGCGCCAGCATTACTTTTCCCCGGTGTCCGACGGCTATGCCTACGATGTCCGCGTCCGGGCGATCTACTATTCGGGCCGCCGTTCGAAGTGGCTCGAAACCTCTGGTTATCTAGTGGTTGGGAAATC
>NZ_JBFJYW010000181.1:0-8127 GCF_041622395.1 Pontiella sp.
AAGAACGATGTGCTCGATAAGCTGCTGCGGCAGGAATCGATGCCGGAGGGGCTGGGTCTGTCGTTGGTGCAGATGGCGCAGAACGCGGAGAACGATTCGGTCTGGCGGGACTACTGCGTGCAGTTCATGGATCCCTGCTATGCGCGGCTGGCGGGAGAGTTGCCCGCAGATGATGCAGATAGCGCAGATCAAGAATCCCATCAATCCGTGTCATCTGTGGGCCAACAAGAACAGATTCGGGAGGCGATGTTTGCGGCGCTGGATGAGCGGGGCGATACGCTGGCGGGGACGGCGCTGATCGGCCTGGAAAACCTGTCGCGCACCTACGATGAGTTCGACCGCGAGCTGATTGCGGAGAAGGCGGTGGAGATTGCGGCGGATGATCTGGCCTCCACCGAATCGCGCTTAACGGCGTTGCGGCTTTCAGCCACTGGAAACCTGAAACTGGAAACTGGAAACTTGAAATTGGCGACGGTGGAGACCGCGCGGGAGCTGGCGCAGACGGGGGAGACGGTTTATATGCGGTCGGCCGCGATCGTGACGCTGGGGGAAGTGGGAACGGAAGACGACCGGGAGCTGCTGGAATCGTTCGCGCTGAGCGACAACCGGCAAATTGTGGCGGCGGCCAAGATGGCGCTGGCTAAAATGGATGCGGATTAGTTTTAACCGTACGATTTTTATTCGACCGCGAAGGCGCAAAGAAGCGAATCCGGTGCGGGTGGAAGTTCGACAAAATAATTTAGGACAGAATGATTCGGTGTGGGTGGTTTTGTTTACCACAGAGCACACGGAGTCACAGAGGAAGAGCAAGTAGAGCCTGCACTTAGGGCGTAGCTCCGGTGCGGATGGGGAAGGGCAGAAAAATCGGTGCGGGTGGGGTTTGGACCGCGAAGGCGCAAAGAAGCGAATCCGGTGCGGAGGAGAGTGGGGCAGAAAAATCGGTGCGGGTGGGTTTTGGACCACGAAGTACACGGTATGGTGCAGGTATAAGATTTGTGGGAGAAAAAATGGTCATGGCAAAAAATAGTCCTGTATTAGCACTGTGTTCTTTGGTGGCGATTGCTGCGGTTGCTGGGCCGAAGCTGCAATGCGAAGCGCCGAAGTTTGACTTCGGGGCGGTGATCGGGCGGGAAAGCATTTCGCACGAGTTTGTCCTGACCAACACGGGCGACGAACCGGTCGTGGTTTCGAAGATCAAGAATTGCTGCGGGGTGGAATCGACGCTGACGCCGATGACGATCCCGCCGGGCTCCAACGCCGTATGCAAATCGGTTTTCAACACGAAAAACCGCTACGGCCCGCAGGACAAGCAGATCCTGCTCGCCACCAATCTGCGTCGGAAACCCTACTTCGAACTCAAAATGACCGGCACCCTGTTGCGCCCGGTCGACTGCACGCCCCGCTTCGTCCGCCTGGGCGATCTGGCCGTCGGCGGTGAAATCGAACAAACCATCGTCGCCACCAACCTGCTGGAGCAGGCGGTCGTGTTGCGGTCGGTCAAATCCACGGTTCCGGGGATCGAGGCGGAAATTGTTGGAGTCACGGATGGATATGGGCAGAATGATTCGGTGCGGACGGGAAATGTTTTGGCCACGAAGAGGCGCAAGGGGCACAAAGATCGTGCGGGTGAGGTTCAACAAAATAATTTCGGACAAAATGATTCGGTGCGGACGGGATTGGGAACCACGAAAAACACTAAATACACGAAAGAAAATAGTCCTGTCGTAAATGGTCTTGTGGAGAAAGAAGACGCGGATCGGATATCCGCGCCACGGCGCAGCTGGACGGTAAGACTCCGGGCAACGGATGCGCTGAAGGCGGGGAAGCTGAGCGGGCGGGTACTGCTCGACTTTTCAACGGGCACCGTCACCGTTCCGGTGATGGGTAGCGTCAAGCCGGGTATCCAGGTGGTCCCCGAACGCATCCAGCTCTCCGGGCAATCGACCGGTCTCGTTGAGCGCCTCGTGATGCTGCGCAGCGAACAGCCGTTCGACGTGCTTTCGGCGAAGGTCGAAAACGCCGAAGGAACGGCAACCGCCGAAAAGGTGGCGGAAGGAAAATGGAAGATCAAGCTAACCCTCGCTCCGGGAGACGTGGGATCGAATGCGTTGTTGCGGGTCGGGACGTCGTGCCGCCTGCAACCGGACGTGGTGGTTTCCTTGTTGTCTAATTAGGCCGCATTATTCCGCTTTTTTGAAGCGGGCGATGAACATGCCGTCGCCGCCGGCATTCCACGGCCAGATTTGCAGCTGGCCGTTGGTCGGTTCGCCCGTGAGCGGGTTGGTGAACGGGTCGAGCCGGAAGTCGGGCTGTTGGTCGAGGAAGTTCATGACGATCTCCTCGGTTTCGGGGCGGGTGACGGTACAGACGGCGTAGATCAAAACGCCGCCGGGTTTGACGCACCACTTGACGTTGTTGAGGATCTTCAGCTGGCGGGTGGCGCATTGGATGACGTCGCGGCGGGAGGAGCGCCAGCGGGCGTCGGGATTGCGGCTCCAGGTTCCCCAGCCCGAGCAGGGGGCGTCGGCAACCACGCCGTCGAAGGTCTTGGTGAACGGTTCGTCGGTGGCCGCGTTGAAGGGCTGGGTGCGGATATTCTTAATGCCGTACTTGCGAGCGCGCTTCTTGAGCTCCTTGAGCACGGGGGTGCGGACGTCGCTGGCGAGCACCTTGCCGTCCTGCTCCATCAAATCCATCAGGTGCAGCGCCTTGCCGCCCGCCCCGGCGCAGCAGTCCCACCAGTCGCCGCCCTTTTGCGGGGCCGCGACGAGGCCAACGCATTGCGAGGCGATATCCTGCACCACGAACTGGTTGGCGTGCGCCGCCAGGGCGTTGCCCAGGCTCGCGCCGCCTTCCACCGACACGGCGGCGGGGGCGACGGCGTGCGCGGCGGCGGGCACCTTGCCGTCGGCCAGGGCCTGGACCAGCGTGTCGACTTCGGTGCGGCTGCGGATCCACGTCGGCGGCCGTTGCTGGAATTCCACGATGCAGCGCTCGGCCATTGTCGGGTCGACCACGCTTCCGAAGTCCGGCAGGACGAGGTCCGCGATCTCCAAATTCGCCTCGCCGAAGCAGGCGTTGAGCGCGTCGCGCTTCTCGGCGACGCTCTTGGCGCCCATGGGGTCGACGGGGAAGGGGAGGGCGCAGCGCTGCTCGATGTAGCGGAAGCTTTGGGGCAGTTTCTCGAGGTCGAGCGCTGTTCCAACCAGCGCCGCCGCAGAGGGTTCCAGGTTTAGTTTGGCGACGGTCCAGCCGTACCAGCGGAAGAAGGAGAAGACCGCCTGCGACATGAACCGGCGGTCGCGCGAGCCCATCTCGCGGTGGCTGCGCAGGTGGGCGTTGAGCAGGGCATCGACCGGGCGGCCCTCTTCGAGGACCAGCCGGGTCAGGTCGGGGAGGAGCTCGGCCAGCATTTCCGCGTGGCGGCGGACTACCTTTTCAGGAAGGGGGTTAGGCGTGGGTGGGTTATCCATAAAGTCGCATTTCTGGGTTGTACCTGCTAATTTCCGCAGGTATTTAAGTCGAACGTTTCAATACTGGAGGAGGATGCAAATGTCAAAGGAACTTGGTTATGTGTTGATCACGCCCTACACCCTGCGCAAATCGCGCACGGGCGGTGTACTCGGGCGCCTGCTCAGCACGACAGGACTCGATCTCGTCGCGGCCCGTATGTTCGGTCCCAGCCGCGAGCTGGTTGAAAAGCATGCGGAGCTGGTCCGCAGCAACGAGAAGGTCTGGCCGGAAATCCGCGAGCTCCTCTCCGAATATATCGAACGCGAGTTTTCGCCCGACGAAGATGGCCAGGTCCATCGCGTACTCATGTTGTTGTTCGAAGGCGAAAACGCCGTGCGCAAGCTGCGCGACTCCGTCGGCGGGTTCGAAGATTCGATCGAGAGCGCCGACACCATCCGCGGCACCTACGGCGACTATATCAAGGCGAACGACGGATCCGTCACCTATTTCGAGCCGGCCGTGCTGGTGGGGCCGACGCGGGAGTCGGTCAAGGAGACGCTGGGGCTGTGGGCGGCCTATTCCGAAACCGACGGCGGCATTTTGGAAAATGCCATCCGGTTGGCCGACGAAGAGCATATCCAGAAGACCTTGGTCATCATCAAGCCCGACAACTTTACCTTCCCCAATTCGCGTCCGGGCAACATCATGGACATTTTTTCGCGCTCCGGCCTGCGGCTGATCGGCGCCAAGTTGCTGCGCATGAGCCTCGCCGAGGCGCTCGAGTTCTACGGCCCGGTGCAGCCCGTTCTTCGCGACAAGCTCGGCGGCATGGCGGTCGAGCGCGCCTGCAAGGTGCTTGCCGATGAGTTCGGCTTCGAAATGCCGGCGGAAGTGAAGACCGCGCTCGAAAACTCGCTCGGCCCCGCCTTCGGCGACCACCAGTTCTACAGCATCATGAATTTCATGACCGGGCAGTGGGCGCCGGACATCGATGGCGACGGGACCCTGCACGAGGGCAAGGTGCGTTGCATGACGCTCGTCTATGCCGGCGAAAACGCCGTCGAGAAGATCCGCAACATCCTCGGCCCCACCGACCCGAGCAAAGCGGCCCCCGGCTCCGTCCGCCGTGAATACGGCACCGATATCATGGTCAACGCCGCGCACGCCTCCGACTCGCCGGAAAACGCCCTGCGCGAAATCGGCATCGTCAAGGTGGCCGAAGACACCATCAAACGGTGGTACGACCTCTATTATTCGTGAGCAAAACCACGAACCATTCGTCAACAACCAACCCAATCGACGGAGATATGATCCCTATGTGGAAAGAAATCGAAGCGGCTCCGGCCGATGCCATACTCGGACTCACCGAAGCCTTCAAGAAGGACCCGAACCCGGCCAAGGTCAACCTCGGCGTCGGCGTCTTCAAGGACGACGAAGGCAACACCCCCATCCTCAATTGCATCAAGGCCGCCGAGCGCAAGCTGGTCGAAACCGAAACGACCAAGGGCTATCTGCCGATTTCCGGCAACCCGGCTTACGCCGCCAACGTGCAGAACCTGCTGTTCGGCCCGGATAGCGAAGTCATCGCCTCCGGCCGCGCCGCCACGATCCATTCGCCGGGCGGAACGGGCGCGCTGCGCGTCGGGGCCGATCTGCTCAAGAAGTTCAAGCCGGAGGCCACGGTGTGGGTCAGCACCCCGACCTGGGCCAACCACAAGGGCATCTTCACGGCCGCCGGGTTCGCGATCAACGACTACCCCTACTACAGACCCGCAACCAAGGACGTCGATTTCGACGCCATGGTCGGCGCGCTCGAAGCCGTACCGGCCGGCGACATCGTGCTGATGCACGTCTGCTGCCACAACCCGACCGGCGTCGACCTGTTGCCGGAGCAGTGGGACCGCGTGGTTGCCATCGCCGGGGAAAAGGGCTGGACGCCGTTCCTCGACTTCGCCTACCAGGGCTTCGGAGCCGGCATCGAGGAAGACCGCGCCGCGGTTGATAAATTCGTTGCGGCGGGAGTCGACTTCCTGATCGCCAGTTCGTTCTCGAAAAACTTCGGGCTCTACAACGAGCGCACCGGCGCGCTTACCGTCGTTGCGCCGACGGCGGCGGAAGCGGCGGTGGCGATGAGCCACATCAAGGCCACCGTCCGCGTCAACTATTCCAACCCGCCCGCGCACGGCGGCCTGGCCGCCGGCATGGTGCTCGAAGACGCCGCCCTCTACGACCAGTGGATCGGGGAAGTCGCCGATATGCGCGACCGCATCAAGGCGATGCGCGTTGCACTGGTCGATGGGCTCGCCGCCCGCGGCGTCGAGCAGGACTTCTCCTTCATCAAGGAGCAGAACGGCATGTTTTCCTTCAGCGGCCTCTCCAACGAGATCGTGGCGTGGCTCAAGGAAAACAAGGCGATCTACATCGTCGGAGGCGGCCGCATCAATGTGGCCGGCCTCACCACCGCCAACATCGACTACGTCTGCGATTCCATCGCGGAAGCGCTGAAGGCGTAGTCCGCCCCGGTCGCGGAGCGCGCGACCCGCCAGCCCCCAGAAAGCCCGGCCCTTGCGGTCGGGCTTTTTGTTTATCCACCGCGTCGTGGGGAGGGCGGCCATAAAGCGGCGGAAAAGAATTGAACGCCCAGGCGCGCTGGGCGACAACTCGTTAGTCCATAACGAAAGGAAAACGATGAATAGAAGATGGTTTGTTGGAGGCGTGGGGGCCGGTGCCGTGGTGCTGCCCCGCTGGGCCGGTGCGCAGGGATCGGAGAAAAAGCTGCGGATTGCCTGCATCGGGGTCGGCAACAAAGGCTTCGGCGATATCCAGGGCCTCAAGAGCGAGACCGTGGTTGCGCTATGCGATGTCGAGCCGGCGGCGATCGCCAAGGCAAAGACGGTCTATCCCGACGCCAAGACCTACGCCGATTTCCGCGTCATGCTGCGCGCGGTGAAGGACGAGATCGATGCCGTCACGATTTCAACGCCGGACCATATCCATTTCCCGGCCGCCATGATGGCGCTGATGATGGGCAAGCACGTCTATGTTCAAAAGCCGCTCGCGCATTCGATCTGGGAAATCCGCCAACTGATGGCCGAAGCCCGCAAGCAAGGGGTCGTGACCCAGATGGGGAACCAGGGGCATGCGTTCGAGGGCATCCGCCTGATCCGCGAATGGGCCGAAGCCGGACTGGTTGGCGAAATCAAGGAAGTGATTGCCTGGACGAACCGCCCGAAGGCCTACGGCTTCATTCCGGAGCGCACGGAATATCCGCCCGCCACGCCCGTGCCGGAAACGCTGGACTGGGATCTGTGGTGCGGTCCGGTCGTGGATGCGCCGCCCTACGCCAAAGGCATGTACCACCCGATCCGCTGGCGCGGCTGGTGGACGTTCGGCATGGGCGGACTCGGCGACATCGGTTGCCACACGCTCGATACCCCGTTCTGGGCGCTGGACCTGGAGGTCGCGCACAAGGTCGATGTCGTCGTGGACCATGTGAATGGAATCTTCACGCCGCCGGGTTCGGTGGTGACCTATCGCTGCAAACAACGAAAGACGGGGAAGACCATTCCGCTGACCTGGTATGAAGGGCCGAAGGTCCCGCCGAAACCCGAACTTTTCGGGGAGCAGGAATTCCATAAAGAAGGCGGGCTGATGCTCGTTGGAACCAAGGGGATCATCTATCACCCCAACATGCGGCCCGACAGCCCCCGGCTCTTCCCCGAGTCGCTGTGGCAGGCGTTCAAGACGACGCCCGCGATGCGCCCGGCCAAGGTTTATCCGCGCATCAAGGGCGGCCACATCGCCGAATGGCTGCGCGCCTGCAAAGGCGAAGGGCCGGCGCCCGGTTCCAACTTCGATTATGCCGGACCGCTGACCGAAATGATTGCCCTCGGAACCTTGGCCATCCGTACCGGCAAGGCGTTGGAATACGATGCCGAAAAAATGGAAATCAATGGCAACCCGGCCGCAAGCGAACTCGTCCAGGTGGATGCCAAGCAGGGGTTCCGGGTCGCGGACCTACGGGTTTAGCCCTGAAACGGAACCGAACCCCGGGTTGGAACCCGGGGCCACGTAGCGCCGGATTCCGATCCGGTGTTTTCCGCCAACCCGCAGCCCGGTACGGAAGCCGGGGCCATGGTATAGGCAGAAAAATGAACGGCAGAAAGATGCTTGGCGGGCTAATAGGGAATTCGTGTTCGTTGGAGAATGTTCGTGGTTTTAAAATGTTCCTGTCTTCCGCCAACGGTCTTGATCGGCGGGCGGGCAGGTAAAAGATTCATGGGTAAAAAACGATAACGCGGATATTGGATGTTTTACCCCGCATCTTTCACCTGAATGCATGCGAAGACGTTCCGACAAAATGATGCGGTGCGGGTGAAGGATAGGCTGAAAAATCGGTAATGGACTCCCTTGCTCGATCTCGGTGTCTTTGCCGGGCGGGAAGGGGAGGCCCCTTATTCCTGGGCGATGATGAGGGTGAGTTCGGTGCCGCTGCCGGGTTTGGACTGGATTTGGAGGTTGGCGTGGAGCCATTCGGCGCGTTGCTTGAGGGTGCGCAGCGTGCGGGGTTTGGCCAGCACGGCTTCGTCCATGCCGCTGCCGTTGTCCTTGATCCAAAGAACGATTTCCCGCTCCCGGAGCCGCAGCGAGATGTCGATATGGCTGCAGCCCGAG
>NZ_JBFJYW010000182.1:0-8080 GCF_041622395.1 Pontiella sp.
AAATAGGTCAGCTCGAATTCGGCCTCGCCGCTGAATTCGGAAAAGATCGTCCAGCGCGCCAGCTCGTTCAGCCGCGGCGGATAGACCAGTTGGGTAATTTCGATCTGGTCCGCATGGGTGACGGGCCGCAGGTCGAGCGACGTCGGGTCGATGAGCGTGTTGCTCCACATAAACTGGAGCCAGTTCCAGCCGCGCTTGAGCGTCATCTTCCGCGTTTCGCGGATAAGGGTGAGGTCCTCGGCGTTGTAGATCGTCAGCTGCACCTCGTCGCGCCGCGGCAAGACGTTGAGCTCGATGTTGCTCGCCGGGGCGAACGGCTGGGATGCCCGCAACGCGGCGGTCGCCGGGGCAGGCGGGCCGCCTGCGGTACGATCCTCAACGGGCAGGCCGGGCCGGATCAGCAGAAACGCAAAAGCGATGCTCGCGGCGGCGGCAAGAATGATCGCCGGGCGCCAAACAAGGAGCTTCGATCGTCCGGGTTGCCGACATACCGCCAGGACGGCCTCGATTCGTTCCTCCGAAACCTCGGGCTGTTCTTTCAACACATCCAGCGCGGCAAACTGCGCCTCGATGGCCTGAAGCGCATGCCGGCATTCGGCGCAGCGTTGCAGATGCGCGTCGATCTGGCCGCGTTCCGTTTCCGGCAGCAGATTGAATTGGTATTCCCTGAGTTGGTCGGCGCTGAAATGGATCATCGCAAACCTCCTTGCGGCAACTTCACGGCCAGGGTTTTGAGGGCGCGCGACATGTGGGTTTTCACGGTGCCCAGCGAACATCCCATGATTTCGGCGACTTCCGGGTAGGTGTGCCCCTGGTAGTAGGCGAGCACCAGCGCGGCGCGTTGCTTGGGCGGCAAGGTTTCGACGGCGGCTTTGACGCGGTGGCGGAGTTCGGACTGGGCGGTTTGCTCGTCGGGCGTGCCGGCGGGGTCGGTTTGCTCGATTTCGAACGGCTGGGTCTCCGGGCTGCGGTTGTTTTTCCGGATGCTGTCGATCGCAATCCGCGTGGCGATGGTGAAGAGCCAGCTCTTGAATCTGGCGCCGGTTCGATAGGTGTGCGCCTTTTGGTGCACCCGCAGGAAGGTTTCCTGGAACAGGTCTTCGGCCGTTTCGCTGTTATGCACCATTCGCATCAGATATCCGTATAGCCCGCTTTTGTATCGGCGCAACAGGGCCGGGAAGGCCGTTTGATCGCCATCCCGGTACGCTTCCATCAGAAGTTCGTCGCTCTGCTCCATTAAACGCCGCGGTTCCTTTATTGCCTATACGCCTGTCGTCGCGGTTCGGTTTACAAAAATTCCGTGCTTTTTTCGCGAAGCGGAATTCTATCCCCTTTCCCGTCGGTTGGAAACGATGCGGACGGATTTTTTGAGCGGGCAGGGCTAGGTCGCGGCGATTTCGAGGCCAAGGGTGCGGATCATCTCGAGGTCGGACTCGTATTGGGAGCCGGCGACGGTGAGGTAGTTGCCGGTCATGAGGCCGTTGGCGCCGGCGGCAAACAGATCCTTTTGGCGGTCGCCGAGGATATGGGCGCGCCCGCCGCAAATGCGCAGGGTGGTGGAGGGCAGTAGAAAACGGTAGAGGGCGATGATGCGCAGGGCCTCTTCGGCGGAAAGGGGCGGCTGGTCCTTGAGCGGCGTGCCGGCGTGGGCATAGAGGAAGTTGATCGGGACGCTGTCGACGCCGAGCTCGCGCAGGGTGAGGGCGAGGTCGATGCGGTCCTGCCAGCTTTCGCCGAGGCCGAATAGTCCGCCGCTGCAAACCTTGAGGCCGACCTGTTGCGCGGCCTTGACGGTGTCGAGGCGGCTGGTCCAATCCTGGGTGGAGCAGATTTCGGGGTAGTAGTTTTCGGAGGCCTCGAGATTGTGGTGGAAGCGGGTGATGCCGGATTCCTTGAGCATCGCGAGCTCTTCGGGGGCAAGGCGGCCGAGCGATCCGCAGACGGGCGCCCGTTGGCCGCTGCCGATTTTCCTGACGGTGTCGGCGAGCTGCTCGAGTTCGTTCGAGGAGAGTTTGCCGCCGCTGGTGACCACGCCGCACATGCGGTCGCCGCCTTCGATGTCGTCGCGGATGCGGTTTTCGAGGTGCTGGGCGTCCATGAAGGGGTAGACGTCGATCGCGGTGGAGTTGTGGCCGCTTTGCGAGCAGAAGCGGCAGTCCATGTCGCATTTGCCGCTTTTCGCATTGATGATGCAGCAGAGTTGGATCTGCTTGCCGAAGAAGGCCTCGCGGATCCGGGTGGCCCCGGCAAAGAGCGCGGTTTCGTTCGCGTCGACGAGCGAAAGCGCTTCCTCGGGCGTGCAGCCGGCCCCCGCGATGGCGTTGTTGATGATCGATTCTTGCATGGCTTCCCGTATCGGTTGTTGAAACGGGGCACCATACGGAAGAGGCGGCTTTTGGAAAGCCTATTTTTCGGGAGAAGGAACCACCAGCACGCAACGGTTGGTTTGGTTCATGACGGCTTCGGAGACGCTTCCGAGCAAGGCCTTGTGCAAAAGGCCATGGCCGTGGGAGCCGAGAATGATCATGCCGGCATCCAGCTCTTCGGCCTTGGCAACGATGGTTTTGGCGGCGGGGCCCTTGATCAGCAGGGCCTGGGAGTCGATGCCTTGTTCCCGCAGTTTGGCGGAGATGCCGAGCAGTTCGTTGTGCTCGCGCTTGATCTCCTCCGCGCTGAGGTCGCGGGCGAGTTGGATGTCGCCGGGCATGCTGACGAATTCGGGCGAGTAGCCCGTGAACTGCGTGCTCTCGTAGACCACGGCCTGCGTTTCGTCGGAGGTGACGTGCAGGACCCACAACTTGGCGTCGAGCGCTTTGGCGAGGTTGGCCGCATGATCGATCACGGCCTCGGTGATTTTCGAAAAATCGACGGCGACGAGCAGGTTGTTCATAGGGCCTCCTTGGTTCGAGAACGCTACTTTAGCCCATTGGTGTTTTTTGGCAAGAGCAGCTTAGGGGAGTTTGCCGCGCTGGGGGCTGATTCCGCGCCGGGGCTTGATGCCGAGCTTGTCCATGCGGTAGCGCAGGATGCGGCGGGTGGTGCCGAGATAGTCGGCGGCGCGGGTCTGGATGCCGTTGCATTTTTCCAGGGCCTCGAGGATCAGGTTGCGCTCGAAGTTGCCGACGGCTTCTTCGAGGTTGGGGAGTTGCGCGGAGTCGGGCCGGCCGTCGGGATTGCTCATTCGGATTCCTCCAGCGCCGGCAGAACGATGGAGACGGTGGTGCCGCCGGAGCTGGTCTCGATATCCATCTGGCCGTTGTGGTCGACCACCGCGCGTTTGGCGATGGGGAGTCCAAGCCCGAACCCGAGGGCCTTGGTGGTGATGAACGGCGAGAAAACCTTGTCGCGTACGGAGTCGTCGATCCCGCTTCCGTTGTCGGTGACCATGATGAAGACGTTCCCGGAACCCTGTTCGGGCATGCGGCCCTTGGCGGTGACGTTGATGCGCGAGCCGGGCTTGTTGGCCAGGTTTTCGGCGGCGTTCTTGAGCAGGTGGTAGACGCATTCCTCGAGCGAGCCGGCGTCGCCGTTGATCTGCAACGCGGAGTCGTCGGCCGATAGGTGGATCTTGAGGTTGTCGTGGTCGAGTTCGGACTGGATGCGGGTGACGGCGTGTTCGATGGGTTTGCGGATGTCGAGCGGTTGCAGATTGGGTTTGGGCGGGTTGGCGAATTCGTTGATCTTGTCGATGATCTGGTTGAGGCGGTCGACTTCGCTGGTGACCTGGTCGCCGAATTCGGTGCGGAAGTCCGCATCCTCGTAGCGCTTGGGCAGTAGCTGGGCAAAGGTTTTGATGGCGACGAGCGGGTTGCGGATTTCGTGGCTCATGCTGGATGCCAGTTCGTTCCAGAAGGTGGCGCGCTCGACCTGCTCCTCCTTTTCCTTGAGCAGCTTGACCCCGGTCACGTCGCGCAGCATCGTCATGGCGCCGACGCAGGTTCCGCCGTCGGAGAGGCAGCGGGTTTCTGCGGCGAGGGTGAGCTTGGTGCGGCTGTCGGTCCATTCGAGGAGATCGCGGGCGGCCATCTGTTTGACGGAGCGGCGCAACGTGTCGGCGATGCGGCTGCCGAGAACCTCGGCCTTTTGTCCGATGATCTCTTCCTCGGTCGGCTGGAGGATTTCCCGGGCCGTGCTGTTGAACCAGCGAATGATCGCGTTTTCGTCGCACGCCACGATGCCGAACGGGATGGAGTGCAGCACCGTTTCGGCGAGGGCCTTCTGCAGGGCGGTCGCTTCGTACTGCAGCGCTTTTTCCAACGTGGTGGAAATATGGTCGGCGAGTCCGGTGAGGTCCTCGAGGTCGGTGAGGTCGAACGGAATTCCGGTGGAGCGCTGGCCAACGAAGATCCAGCCTTTGATGCAACCGGAGGCATAGAGCGGGATGATGATCTCGGCCCCGAGCGAGTCGAGCATATGCTTGAGCATGGCCCGTTCCTGGGGGTCGAAAACGTTTTCGAGCGTCTTGCGCGAAATCAAGTGGGTATTCATTTCCAGCCAGCGGACAAACGGGTTGTCGGGGCGGATGACCAGTTTTTCCGTGGCGGCGAGGCAGCGGGTGCCCGCCTGGTAGGCGTAGTTGTCGGTTGCTTCGGATTTGATGAAAATGCCCGCGCGCGAAACCCGGGCCGTGGCGACGAGGCCCTCGACGACGCTTTCGAAAAGCATGTCCACGTTGTCGAAATTGCGCTGCGCCTTGGAAAAGTTCTGCAGCGGAGCGGAAAACAGCGCGCGCGGCTGGGGACGTTGTTCGGCTCTGCGGGCATTCAGGGTGGCGAGCTCTTCTTGCAGGATTTTGTTCTTTTGGCGGAGCGACAGGCATTCGATCGCCTGCTTGAGCAGGGCCTGGAATGCGCGGCGGTCGGGTTCCAGCGAGGTCGTCGCGAACGGTTCGAGCCATTCGGCGGCAAGCATCGGGTCGGAACGGTCGGCGCCGAGCACAATGACGATGGTCGAGGGCTTTTCCTTGCGGATCGACGCGAGGACGTCGAGGCAGTTGGCGGCCCGCAAGTCGGCGATAAGCAGCGTGTCGCCGAACTGGGCGATCCACTGCTCCAGCTCGGTCTGTTCGTCGATCGGTTGCAGCGCCACGATGGAAGAGGCGATGCGGACGATGCGCCCGGAGAGGTTCTCGTCGCGGGTGTATAGGATGCATGACGGAAGGGTCTTCATTTGGCGATGCCCTCTTCTAGAACCGGGATGTAGACATAGAACGTGGTGCCGCGACCGGGTTCGCTTTCCACCTCGATCACGCCATGGTGCTCGCTGATAATGCCGTGTGCAACGGATAGCCCCATGCCGGTTCCTTCGCTTTTGCTGGTGAAGAACGGATCGAAGATCTTTTGGAGCTTATCGCGTTCGATGCCCTTGCCCGTATCGGTGATTTGCAGGCGGATGCACTTCTTCGTCGTCGCCCGTTCCCGGGAGTCGGGACTGGCGAAGCGGTAGTTGCAGTTGATGGTGCCGATGGTGATGTTGCCGCCCTCGCCGATCGCTTCGATGGCATTCAGCTTGAGGTTGATCAGGGCTTGCGACAGCAACTTGGCGTCACCGAAGATTTCGTCGTTGGAAGCGTTGTATTTTGTCGTGAGGTCGATGTGGTTCAAGGCGCGCTGTTCGTGGGTGAGTTTGAGCGTCTGGGCAATGGTGTCCTGCAGTTTCATGGGAATGAGGTGCGGTTTGGCCGGTTTCGAGAAGCTGAGCAATTCGTTGACGATGCCGTCGATGCGCGAAACCTCATGGGCGACCAAACTCGAAAAATCGTGCCGGAAGTCCTCGTCGTTGTAGCGCTTCGGCAGTAGCTGGGAGAAGGTTTTGATCGTGACGAGCGGGTTCTTGATTTCGTGGGCCATGCCCGCCGCCAAGGTGCCGACGCTCGAAAGCTGGTCCGTTCTGCGAACCTGTTCTTCAAGGCCTTTCAATTCGGTGATGTCGGTGAAGACCAGCAGCGCGCCCATCGGCTTGCCGTCGTGCCCTAGCAAAAAGGCCGATCCCATACGGATGTTTGCGCTCTCTTCCTCCGTGTCTGGATTATACAGCGTTGCGTCCATGTTGCGAACGCCCGTCTTGGTTTCGAGCGTGGTTTCGAGCGCCATTTGGATGGCTCGCGGCAGGATCCCGATCGGTTTTCCGATCGCCGCATCGTCGGGGATGCCGGTGATGCGCTGCGCCTCGTGGTTGAACAGGGTAATGGTCCGGTCGGGGCTGGCCACGATCACTCCGCTCACCAGCTGGTCGAGCATGATTTCGTTGCGGATCTTGCTGTCCTGCATCTCCGTATAAAGCTGCGCATTCTCCAGCGCCACCGCAAACTGGTTGCACAGGATTTGGATCGCGTCTAATTCGGTCTTGTCGTAGAAGCCTCCACCTTTCTTTGGCCCAGCCAAAAGAAGGCCTGAGAGCACGCTCTTCGAGAAAATTCCGACTGCCATGTTTGCACCCAGTTCATTCAGTTCTTTTTGCACTCTGATGCTGAGTTCGGTTTCTCGGACGCGAGAGAGAGTGTCTTTACAAATGGTGTCCTTTGACGAAGCCGCCATTTGAATCAATGCGCTCTCTGTGCTGATTGCCTTGTCTATCGCTATGGATTCCGTGGAGTAGTTGAGAGCGGATTGATTCTTTTCCAAGCTAATTATGCGGATGGATTTGGCGTTGAGTGCATGCTGCACGAGTTGCGAAAAATGTTTCGACAGCGTGTCCACGGCATAGACGGATTGGAAAATTTCACCGGCTTGCTTCATGGTGCCGGAAACATCCATGGATTTAGTTCCGATTAGTTTGGTCGTTGCTGCGCGGATATGGTGTTGGATAGGCGACTGACTGATGAGGGTCACTACTATGGCAGTAATTTGAGCGACCATCGATGGGTCCTTCATGACATCGCTGAGCAGGTAGTTCATGGCGTGCCAGCAAGCAAAATAGACCAATCCCAGAGATCCAGCAAGTAACGCGTAGGCCATGGCCTGTCTGATAATTCGTTCAATGCCCAAGATGCGGCGGGTTGCAATGCCGTAGGCAATCACCAAGTTCATTGGAATAATGCAGAGCGGACCGTATTGCTGTGGTTGAGAGCTTCCGGAAATAATAGCCAAAACGTGGATGATCAATGCCACTGGCAATGCGCTTGTCATGCCGATCAGCGCAAACTGCATTTCAGCTTTAGGCATGCCTTTAGAAAAGCGCAGTGTTTTATAGAAAACATATATGGTCCGGTAGATAACCAGGGGGAAAAATGCCATGAAAACAAAAAAACCATAGCCATAGTCGGCTTCCGGAATTCTTAGTTGATTGGTGGGGTTGGGTAGCGTGACTTCCTGAAGGAAAAAGGATGTGCAGCACATGCCTGCTACTATAACGCTCAGCAAGAGCATGGCTCTGGATTTTAAGAATAGCTGGCGCAATTTTAGATGTGGCGCAGCAATGGCTTGGCAGAAGATATAGAAGGTCACGGGAATGGATGCACCTGCGATTGATGCTCCTCGGATTCCGATCGCGGCAGAGAGTTCTGTTTTTGCATATGCAATGCTAAATACAAATATAACCCACACGGAGAGGCTCGATGAAAACAAAAGGAATAAGCGGTTTTGCGAGCGTTTGGAGTTCGTGAAGTACACCGAGAGGCTAATCGCAGCGTTGATCACAAAGATGACGAGCAGGATGACTTGTCCGGGAATCATCAGTCGTTGTCCCATTTTCCTACAACAAGGCTACAGTTGCTGCGCCCAAATCCATGGGAGTTAACAATGGCTTTATCGATGTTTTTTAGTCTGCTTTGTCCGGGAACGTAGTCTAAGTCGCAGTAAGGGTCCCGGGTGCAGTAATTGGCTGTGGGAGGAATTTCCGAAGAATGGACTGCTAGGGCAGTTGAAATGAGCTGTTGAATTCCTCCTGCTCCCATCGCGTTGCCACACGCTCCCTTGATCGAAGAAACGGGAATATCGTAGGCCATATCCCGGAAAACTTTCTTAATGGCGTTGGTTTCAGTGATGTCCATGTATGGATCGCCGGGGCCGTGGGCCGAAATGAAACCGATCCTATCGGTCTGAACTCCTGCGTTCATGATTGCAATCTGCATGGACTGTTC
>NZ_JBFJYW010000183.1:0-8037 GCF_041622395.1 Pontiella sp.
ATGCCGCGCATGCCGCCGTCGTAGCCGCGCCCTTCATTCAGGCCGCCCGCGGTGCCGTTGTCGGTCATGAAAACGAGAATGGTGTTGTCGGCCAACCCCTCGGCATCGAGCATGGCCAGCAGCTTCGCCATGTTTTCGTCGATGTTGGCAATCATGCCGTAGAACTCGGAATAGGACACGTTGGGATTGTTTTCGTAGGGGGTGCTGTATTCGAGCGGGCAATAGAGCGGCTTGTGCGGCGCGTTGAGCGCAATGTAGGCGAAGAACGGCCGCTCCTTGTTGGCCTGGATGAATTTCATGCCCTCGTCGAACCAGATGTCGGTGCAGAAGCCTTCGAAGCGCTGGAGCTTCCCGTTGACGACGTAGGTGTCGTCGAAATAGTCGTTGCCCCAATAGTCCGGGGCCTGCCCGACCCCGCCCGCCTGGTGGTAGATGCAGTGCTGGAAGCCGCGGTCTTCGGGACGATACGGATAGCAGTCGCCGAGATGCCATTTGCCGAACATGCCGGTGGCATAGCCGTTCTGCCCGAAGATATCGGCCATGGTGATTTCGCGGCGGCGCAGCATGCTGCGGCCCTGGACCGTGTGCCAGACGCCGACGCGGTCGGAATAGCGCCCGGTCAACAGCGCCGAACGGGTCGGCGCGCAGGTGGGATCGACGTGGAAATTGTTCAGCAGCGTGGACTGGTTGCGCAGTTCGTCGATGGTCGGCGTCTTGATGGCGGGGTTGCCCGTGAAGGCGAAATCGCCATAGCCTTGGTCGTCGGTAATGACGATCACGACATTGGGCCGCTTTGACCCCGCGGACAAGGCGGGCAGAGCAATGGCCCCCATTGCGAGGACGATCAGCATGAACGGTTTAACTTGCATGGGACTCTCCTTCTAACTATGTGTTTTCACTTCTTTTCCGCCAGTACGCTGAGGATAACGCGTGCCACCTCATCGCCCTGTGCATTGCTGCCGGTTTTATTGTAATGAACGTTGTCGGGCGCAATCCACCAATCGGAATGATGCGATTTGGTGAATGTGTACAGGTCATTAATCGTAATTTCGGGATGTCCGGCCAGCACCTCGCGAGCCGCCGCGTTGAACTTCGCCGAATCGCCAAAAACCCGTCCAGGCTCTTCCGGCGGGACCGGGGTCGTCGTCGCGAAGATCAGCTTTGCATCGGGGACGAGTTGCTCGAGATACGCCACGATTTCCCCCAGGTTCTTTTTGTAGCCCTCGATTGTAGAGACTTGTTTCCCGTTTTGCTTATCCAGCTTTCTTCCAGAGAGATATTTAAGGTCGTGCAGGCCAACATTGAACTGGATGATATCCCAGTGGAAGCCCCATGGCTCATCGAGATTCCCCTCGCGCATGGCATCGTGCATCGTGGTCATTTTCGCGATGAACGAGCTGGAGTCCCCCCCGTTACAATACAACCGATATACATTGGCCTGACCGTTCAGCTTTTCCCGGACGCGCTCGGTGTAGTGGATGGAGATCGAATCGCCATAGATCAACACGTTGGGCAAAGCCGGATTATTCTTCACATAAGCAAACTCCGGACGTTTCGAAAATTTCTCTCCCACCAACTTAAACCACGCATCCTCCGCCGAACCCGCATGAACCGACCCGCCCAACAGGTTGCAACATATAACTGCTAAAAGCATTCCCGGTCGTATTCTCATCAAATTCACCTTAACGTCTAAATGAACGGTCTTTATGTCTATTTACTGGCGCATGTCATGCGTTTGTTTTGTTTCAGCCAAAGACGGGACGGTTTGCGTGGAGCCGTTCGTGCGGATTCGCGGAATTGGAATTCCACGCTACGCCGAGCGAGCGCCGGCATCTATTTCGAGGACGACGAGAGCGCAACCTTCACCACGGTATCGTAGGGATCCAACGGTTCGGAAGGCAGCGTGATTTTCAGGACCTCGCCCTCCACGGCATAATCCGCATTTTCGCCATTGGCCAGATAGGTTGCGGCGGTTGCCGGCAGCCCCTTCACCGCGATTGTTCCGGACGCCGGCCATTCGAGGATGTGCAGGTAGACGGTCCGGCCATCCTTGCTGGCGGAGAGGTCGCCCCACTCGGGCTTTTCGTCCAACGGATTGCGGACGGTTGCGTAGATCGATTCGCCGTTGACCTTGAGCCAAGCGCCCATGGCGCCGTAGATGCGGACGGCCTCGGGGTCGAGCCGGCCGTTGCCCATCGGCCCGTTGTTGATCAGCGCGTTGCCGCCGGCGCAAACGGTGTGGACGAAGCGATGGATCATCTCTTTCTCGGTGTGGTAGTAACAGTTGCCTTTGGTCTTGTAGCCGAAGGAGGAGCTGACGCTGTCCGGCGACTCGACATAGAGCGGCAGTTTCTTGGTGGGCACTTCCTTGTCGCCGATCGAAACATAGTCGTAGAGCGGCAGATATTCCGGCTCGATCTTGCCTTTGCCGCGATGGATCAGGCGGGAGTTGATCAGGCAGTCGGGGCGGTATTTCCGCACCGTGTCGCTGAACCGCCGGGCGCGTTCCATGTCCATTCCGACCGGGGTGTCGAACCAGATCAGATCCAAATCGTAGTTCTTCACCAGTTCCTCCACCTGCGGCAGGCTCTTTTTCGCGATGTAGCGATCCATGTCGGGCTCGAAATCGGCCGGCAGGTCGGGATGGAGCACGTTGCGCTTGCAGCGGGCGTTCAGGTAGGGCGCATCGGGTTCGTCCCAGTCCTGCGCATGCGAATAGTAGACGCCGAACTTCAGCCCCTGCTTGTGGCACGCGTCGCACAGCTCCTTGATGATGTCGCGCTTGAAGGGCGTGTAGTCGACGATGTCGTAGTCGCTGACCATGGAATCGAACAGCGCGAAGCCGTCGTGGTGCTTCGAGGTGATGACCACATACTTGATCCCGCAGTCCTTGAAGGTCGTCGCCCACGCGTCGGCATCGAACTCGGTGGGGTTGAAGGTTTTCGCCACCGCGTGGTATTCCTTGGCCGACATCTGGGCGGAAATCTGGATCCACTCGGAATACCGGAAGCCGCTGCCGCGGCCCTCGTATTCGCCCTCGAGCGTCGAATAGACGCCGAAATGGATGAACGCGCCGAACTTCGCATCGCGAAACCAAAGCGCCTGCCGGGCCAACGAATCGGGCGTCTGCTGCAAACGGTCGTCGAAGCGGTATTCAAACGACACATCCCCCGCCGGTTGGTTCGGCGATTTTGCGGTATCCTTGGCGTGCGACGCGACCGCGCCCAGACAGATCAACAATACGGTTCCCATGTTGGTTTTCATCGGTGCCCTCTTCTCGTTAGTTCAATGGTGAAATTCGAATCGACTTGAGTTTGGCGGTCTCGATGGCGCCTTCCAGGCAAGAGATGGCCAGCCGGTATTTTCCCGGGGCCGGAAAGTTGATCCAGCCGATGGGGAATTCCTGATAGTTGTGCGACGCGTTCTGCTGGTTCTGGATATGCTCCCCGCCAACCACGTCGATCCCCCACACCAGCCGGCCTTCGCCCGCATAGGTGAGGCTCGTGCCATAGTCGCCCGCAAACGGCACATCGACTTCCAAAACCGCTTTGCCGCCGGGCGTCCAGTGGCCGACCGGATTCACCAGCACCCACTCGCCGAACTTTTCCATCCAGCGATCGCGGAAGATTTCGGCGCCTTCGACGGCGGCAAACTCGGCGAGGATCGCTGTCCCGAGATTGGGATCGACGCCAAAGGTGGGATCGACGTCCGGCGTGCCGGCCAGCTTGACTTCAACAACCGAAACCATTTTTTCGGGAGAGCGGGGCGGCAACTCAAAGACGGTCCACCCTTCGACGACCGAGTGGCGGATCGGCGCAGACGATTCCCCGTCGAGCAACTGCGCGGATTCGATGCCCGTCTTCAGACCGGGCAGATACAGCTTGCCGGATGCCGGCCAATCGAAGACCGACAGAAAGAGGTGGTTGCCCTTGACGGTGACGTCGCCCCACGGCAACGCGTGCTGCCACGGGGAGGCCTCGGTGCCGTAGACCACCTGCGGATAGCGATGGATCCAGTCGCCCGCCTCGCGGAGGGCGCGGGCGGCGCGCGGCGGTACGAGGCCGTCTTGGTTCGGGCCGACATTGAGCATGTAGGTGCCGCCGCGTCCAACGCAGGCGATCAGCCGGCGCAGGATCTCTTTCGGCGTTTTCCAGTTTTGGTCGTACCAGGCATAGGCCCACGAATCGTTGGTGGTGTCGACGCTTTCCCACATGCCCTCGACGTTGTGATGCGGCACCTCCATGTCGCCCAGCGTTTGGTAGTCGCCGAGGTTGTGTCCGGCGCGGCCGGAAACCAGCGCCCGCGGCTGGTTTTTGCGCACCACATCCACCAGCTGCTGGACATAGCTCTTTTCCATGCCGCCGGGGGTGTCGAACCAGATCAGTTCGATGGGCCCGTATTCGGTGCAGAGCTCTTCCACCTGCGGCAGGCACTTCTTGTAGAAATAGTCGTCGAAGGTTGCCGGCTTGCCGTTTTCATCCACCGTGGGGCCCTTGCGGCCGCCGGGGAACGTCCAGTCCTGGCTGTGGGAATAGTAGAACCCGAACCCCAGCCCCGCTTCGCGGCAGGCGGCGGAAAGCTCTTTCATCGGATCGATCTTCCACGGGGTGGCCTCGACGATGTTGAACTTGCAGGCCTTCGAGTGGTACATCGCAAACCCTTCGTGGTGTTTGGCGGTGATCACGATGTATTTCATTCCGGCATCCTTGGCCAGTTGCACAATGGCCTTGGCGTTGAAATCGGTCGGGTTGAAGGTGCCGGCCAACTTCTTGTATTCCTCCGCGGGAATTCCGGCCATCTTCGGATCCATGATCCATTCGCCGATGCCGTAGTAGGTCTTGCCATCCACCTTGTTGGCCAGTTGGGAATAGAGCCCCCAGTGGATGAACATCGCGTAGTTGCCTTCGTCGAACAACTCCCCGCGTTCGGCGTTCTCGGCCCGCAGCTTGACCGTGGACTCGCCCCACATTTCATCCATTTTATCGGCCCGAACCACCCCTGCCAGCGTCGCACCAACCAACCCCAAAACCACGATCTTTTTCATACGCTTCCTTTCGAAAATCACTTCTCGCCGATGGCCGCTCTCGCCAAAAACATCTCCGGCGGGGACGCCCCGCATATCATCCGTACGCAAACCCCGAGCCACTACATCCCAACTCCGACAAACGTACACGTTTTAAAAAGGTCGTGTATCCCCATTATTTAGGACAGCGCCCCCCGGCTCGCCCCTTTTCCCGACACCGTCTGCGACCCTTTTTACTGCGACCAGGGCACGGAGCCCGTGCCCCCTCCACGCACGATAGACCGCGACGGACGGAGGCCGGCGCCGGCGGGGTAGAGCCGCCGCTTCGAGGTGGCTCAGCCGATGCCTGCGGCCCGTGCCCGGCTTTTCCATTGTTTTTGTGGAGAACCGTGCGCACCGTAGAACGGTCCTCCGGGCCGATTTATCTGCTCTGAGGGCACTGAGACACAGAGGCTCAAATATACATATCCCCTCTGTGACCGCTAGCGAAGCGGGTGGTTGGAAATCATCCGAAAGTTTAAGGTTTCCAGTGTAGTAGGATAAAACGAATACCGATCAAAAGCGGAAGAACGGGCGATATGGACTCGATCAAATCCATATCGCCACCGCCTTCGGCAACCCTTTGATGCCGGGTTCCGGGCTACAGCGCGTCGGGCGCCCAGTCGGGGATTCCCTTTTCCTTCAGCTGCTTGTTGTAGCGGATGGCCAGCGGCATGTCTTCGGGGGCGACCTTCGGCAGGTCTTCGTTGACCATCATCGGCAAAACGGATTCCCACCATTTGTCGAACGACTTGCGCAACTGTTCGACCACCTCGGGATGAGCATCTGCCACATCGGTGGTCTCGGAAGGATCGTTGGAAATGTCGTAGAGATTCGCATTGTTCACAAAGCGCCAGCGCTCGGTGCGCACCGCGCACTTCGTATATTTGAAATCGTCGCGCTTTCCGGGATTCCAGCGACCGCAATGCACAAACAGTTCCCGATCCGGCCACGCGGCCTTGGGATCTTTGAGCAAGGGCAACAGCGAGCGGCCATCGAGTTGCTGCATCTTGGCCGGCAGCTTGACGTCCGCCAGGTCGCACAGGGTTTGATAGATGTCGACATGCGCCGTCAGCGCTTCGACGTCGACGCCTTCGCCCAAAACGCCTTTCCAAGACCAGAAGGCCGGCACATGCGTTCCGCCTTCGGACGGCGAGTTCTTGCCGCCCCGAAGGTTGGCGTTGAAATGTTTGACGTGCTTGCCGTTGAGCTTGCCGCTGAGATGGGTCGCGCCGTTGTCCGTCATGAAGATCACCAGCGTATTCTCCAGCGCGTTCCATTCGCCGAGCTTTTCCATCAACCGGCCGAAGTTGTCGTCGATGTTCTCGATCATGCCGTAGCGGCCGGCGGTGCCGTCGTCGTAGCCCAGCTCCAGGAAACGCTTCTTGTAGCGCTCGGGCGCCACCAGCGGCGCGTGCGGCGCATTCAAGGATATATAGGCGAAGAACGACTGCTGGGCGGCGTTCTGCTTTTTGATCCACGCCAAGCCGGATTGGAAAAAGAGATCGGTGCAGAAGCCCTTGGTTTTCACGATGGTGTCGTTGTGAAGCAGGACATTGTCGAAATAGAGGTTTTCCTTATTCGGAGGGAAGTCGCCCAATCCCACCTGCCCGATTCCGCCGGCCCCGTGTATGAGCACCTCATCGAACCCGCGACTGCCGGGCAGATATTGCTCTTCGTCGCCGAGATGCCATTTTCCGAAAATCCCGGTGGCATAGCCTGCGCTCTTCAACGCCTGCGGCAACGTGAACGCATCGAGCGCCATCCGCTCGCGCTGGTAGATCGTATGCGTTACCCCGTTTTTGAAGGGGGCGCGCCCGCTCATGATCGCGGAGCGCGTCGGCGCGCAGGTCGGGCTGACCTGGAAATCGCGGAAGCGCACGGCGGTATCGTGGAAGCGGTCGATATTCGGGGTTTTGACGACTTGGTTGCCCATGCAGGAAAAATCCCCCATTCCCTGGTCGTCGGTCATTACCAAGACGATGTTGGGGCGGCTTCCCGCCAACGATTTGGCATCGGCAATGCCCGTACCCAAGCCCAACGCCACCAACGCGGCGGCAATCATTTGCATGTTTTTCATCTATTCCCCTTCCCAATTTACGATCTTCACATAGTACCCGGCCGACGGTTTGTCGTCGTGGCAGGCCAAAAACAGACATTCCGGCCGGCCGTCTTTCCAAAGGATGCTCGGCCGTTCGCTGCGGGCCAGCGTGTCGCCGAAATAGAGCTCGTTCGTCAGATAGCCCACCTTGGGGATGCCCCAATCGATCCCGTCCTTCGATTGATAGATCAGCCCCGGGCGATAGCCTCCGTTTTTGATCTTCCCCTCGGGCATCGGTTTGCCCTCGAGCATATCCTTCACCCCGCGGCGATCCTCCACGATCATGTAGTACCTTCCTTTGTAGTAGAAGGCGTAGGGATCTTCGATGTCCAGCTGCTTATCTTGGTAGCTGATGACCGGGTTGCCTTCAAAGTTCACGTAGGGCCCCTCGATCTTGCTGCTTTCCGCAAAGGCGATTTCCCGGAAGCCTTTCTTGGCCGGAGTCTTATCGGTCATCACTTTGTAATAGATGCGGTATTTGCCTTCCGGGGTGGTGACGAAGGTGGGATTCGAGGCATGGATGATGTTGGCCCCGTTCAACGTGCCGGAGGCCGGGATCACCGGATTCAGCGGGCTTTCGGTCCAGGGGCCGTCCAACGATTTGGCCGTGGCAAGACCAACCTCCTGCATGGACCCGTTTTCATCGTTGTAGCGGTTGAGCAGGAAAACCAGAACGTAGGTATCGCCCACCTTGGAAATCTGCGGATTATGATAGCTGGCGTCATCGCTCGCAAACACGTTGCCGAGCAGCGTGTAGGGGCCTTCCAGTCCGTCGGCCACCCAGTGGACGATCTTGCTGTTCCTGATCCAGCTGCCATCTTTGGGGATGACCGAATTGAAGATGTGCAGCCGGCCCGCTTCGTCGTAGATCGGC
>NZ_JBFJYW010000184.1:0-8023 GCF_041622395.1 Pontiella sp.
CGTCGGGATTGACCAGCTGCAGCTTCACCGAGTGCACGCCCTCCTCCATCTTGTCGAACCGCAGGCGCAACGCAATGGCGCAGGCGGGATGGGATACGGGCACCCGGGCCGCATAGATCTGGTCGAACGTGCCGAGGATATTCAACTTGCCGTGGTTGTCGGTGGCGGCATCGCAAAGGGCAAAAACTTCTATCTTCATCGTTAATCTCCAAAAGGCACGGTAGACAAAGCGTCGCAGGAAAAAAAGGTTATTGAACGCGGGACTGCGCCCAGCGGGAAAAACCCCGCCTAGAGCTCCAGCACGTCCGGTTGCATCTGGGGCGGCGTGACCCGCTCGATCCGGTAGGGCTTGATCACCAACACGGCATAGTTGGGATCGTCCGGCCCGGAGAAGATCGGCTCAAGCGTCGGATTCCAGAACGCCTGTTTCTCGGCAGCATCCGTCACCACCTCGGCGCGCCCCTGGATCTGGTAGTAGGATTTCATATCCATCGGGTCCGTCACGCCGCAGGTCAGGTGCACTTCGGGGTTTGCCTTGATCTGCTCCACCTTGCGCGCGCAGAGAAACGTGCCGCAGCGCAGCGTCAAGTCCTCGTCGCCGCGGATCATCACATACCGCGTCCAAGGGAGCCCGTCGGCCGTAACCGTGGCCAAGCCGGCCAATTGCAGCGGCAGCAGTCCATCGACCATCTTTTTCTTCAAGACCTTCATTCCATCAGTCATTTCACGGTCTCCTGTAATGTTCGTATGCTTTCGATTTCAACACCTGCCCGTCCAGCCGCAACACCCCGGTTTCGCCGGTGATGGCGCCCACCTTCGAAAGGGGCGTTTCGAACCGCGCCCGCCAACGGGCTTGCAGCAAATCCGAATCCCCTTCCGCGACGGTCAGCAACAATTCAAAATCCTCGCCGTCATAAATCGCTTGCTCCAGCGAGCCATTGCTTGGAATGGATTCGCCCTGCAGCGATGCGCCCACGCCGCTCTGCGCCAGGATATGGCGGAGATCGGTGGCCAGTCCATCGCTGATATCCATCATGGCATGCACCACCCCGGTCTCCCTCAGGAAAACCCCTTCGTCCACCCGCGGGACAAAATCGAGGTGCTTTCCCGCGAGACTGCCCCCCAGCGAGCCCGTCACGAAAACCGCATCGCCCACCCGGGCCCCGGACCGGAGCAACGCGTTGCCCGCAGGCACCAACCCCGTTCCGAACAGATGCAATTCCAGGCTAGCCCCCTTGGCCAAGTCGCCGCCGATGATGGTGGCCCCAAAACGGTTGCAGAGCGCAATCATGCCCTCGTAGATGCGTTCGATCCGCCCAAACTCCACCTCCGGGGGAGCAACGACGTTCACTAGAATCCACTGCGGGCATCCGCCCATCGCGGCGATATCGCTCAGGACGCGCCCCACGGCCTTGTTGCCGACCCGGACCGGATCGTCGCTCGGCAAGAAATGCACGCCCTCGACCACCGGATCGGTCGTGAAAAGCTGGTTGTTCCCCGTACCCGAAAGGGCGCAAACCGCGCAGTCGTCGCCCACGCCAACCAAGACGTCGCCCGGCGTCCCGAGCATGGCCGACAGCCGCGCGATGGCTTCGTGTTCTCCCAAATTTCCCAACGTCATCATTGCAACAGCGTAGCCAAACCATGGTGCCGCGCAACACAATTGCGGATCATTATCCCCCGGCGCTGCCGGTTCCGGCCGCGGCGGCCCTATTCGTGCCGCAGGGCTTCGATCGGATCCATCAGCGCGGCGCGCCGCGCGGGATAGATCCCGAAGACGACGGAGACGGTGACCGAGACCGAGAAGGCGATCGCGAAGGCCGGGAACGTCAGCACGGTTTTCACGTTGGTGACCGCCGTGATGGCCAGCGGAATGATGGCACCGAACACGAGGCCAATCACCCCGCCGGAGATGGACAGGAGCAGGGTCTCCATGAGGAATTGCAGAACGATGTCGCGGCGGCGGGCGCCGAGCGCGCGGCGGATGCCGATTTCGCGGGTGCGCTCGCTGACGGTGGCCAGCATAATGTTCATGATGCCGATGCCGCCGACGATCAGGGAAATGGCAGCAATGGAACCGAGGACGATGTTGAACAGGCGGCGGGTTTCGCGCGCCTGGCGGATGAGCTCCAACGGAACCACCACGCTGTAGTCTTCCTTCCTGTGGTTTTTCTTCATCTGCCGGCGCACCGCATCGACGGCGCGAACCACGTTTTTCTGCGAATCGATCGTGAGGATGAGTTCGTGCAACTCGATTTTTTCGAAGGTGCTGCCGCCGTCGGCCCATTGCATGAAAAGGTCGCCGCGTTTTTGAATATAGGTGCGCAGCGGGATATACACATGCTGGTTTTCGCCTTCGAGCCACAGCTCATTCTGCCCCGGGAGTTCGGTCTGGGCGATATCCCCGACGATGCCGACGACCGAATAGGAGTCGCCGTCGATCGACAGCGTTTGGCCAATAGGGTCGTACCCGGCGAAGAGGATGCGCGCCAACCGGGTTCCGACCACGCAGACCGGGGTTCCGAAATCCATGTCGGCGGCGGTCAGGAAACGGCCGCGCACCATGCGGTAGTTCTGGACCCGCAGATACCAGGGCGTGGTTGCAATGACGTCGGTTTGTAGCCGCCGGCCCTTGAAACCGACCTCGTAGCGCAACCGCTTGATCGGCGTGCTGGACACCAGATTGGGCACATAGCGCGACAAATCGGCGGCATCGGCATAGGTGAGGCCATAGGACGCCAACTGGTTTCTGCGGCCCCGGCCCGACGAGTTGTTTTCCTCCTGGGGAACCTTAACGCTTTGGAGCAGAATGTTCTGGCTGCCCATCCGCTGGATCTTTTCCTGGATCTCGCGGTTGGCCCCCTCGCCCACGCTCAGCATGGCCACCACGGAGCAGACCCCGAAGATGATGCCAAGCATCGTCAACCCGGCACGGAGCTTGTACTGCCCGAGGTTTTTGACCGCCAGCTTGATCATCCGCTCTGGACGCATCGACCTCACGATTTGGCCGCTCCCTGCCAGTCGTTGGATAAAATTTCGCCGTCGCTGAAACGAACCACCCGCTGGGCGCGGCGGGCAACCTCGTCGTCGTGCGTGACCATCACAATGGTTTTGCCCTCGGCGTGCAGCTCGTCGATCAGCTCGAGGATCTCATGCCCGGTCTTGGAGTCGAGGTTGCCGGTCGGCTCGTCGGCCAACATCAGGAGCGGATCGCAGACCAGCGAACGGGCGATGGCGACGCGTTGCTGCTGCCCCCCGGAAAGCTCCATGGGCTTATGGCCGAGGCGGGCGGTCAGCCCCATGCGCTGGACCAGCTTTTCGGCCCGGACGCGCGCCTCGGATTCGGGTACGCCCTGATAGAAGAGCGGCACCTCGATGTTCTCGAGGACATTCAGCTGCGGGATCAGGTTGTAGGATTGGAAGATGAAGCCCAACCGTTTCGAGCGGATTTCCGAAAGCTCGACGTCGTCGAGCCCCGAAACATCCTCGCCGCCGAGCAGATAGGCGCCTTGCGTCAGGCGGTCCAGGCAACCCAGGATGTTCAGGCAGGTCGATTTCCCCGATCCCGAGGCCCCCATGATCACCGCATATTCGCCGCGGTCGATCCGCAGATCGATGCCCCGCATCGCGGTAACCCGCAGCGCCCCGTTGGCGTATTCCTTGACGGCGCCTTTCAACTCGACGATCGGTTCGTTCATTCCGCTTCCTGGGCTTTCCCGGCACCGGCTTTTTCGGTTTTGGATTCCTCGGCGAGCGGGCTCTTCTTCAGCTTGGTTTCGGCTTCGAGCTCCACCTCGGCATAGAGCAACAGCTCTTCGCCTTCTTCCAACCCTTCGGTAATTTCGATGGACTGGTTGTTGAACTTTCCAATCCCAACCTCGCGCAACTGCTTTCGGCCCCGCTTCACCACGTAGACATAGTGCTTTCCTTCGCTGGAAACCACGGATTGGATCGGGACATTGAGCACATCGAGCAACCGGTCCGTCACGATTTCAACCGTCGCCGACATCCCCGGCTTGAGCTGCCCCTTCGCCTTCGAGGTCACATTGATCACGATGGCATAGGTCTTCACGCCCGTGCTGAACCAACCCTGCGAGTCCGGAACGGCGCTGATCTTTTCAACCTGGCCGTGCAACACTAGCCCGGGTACCGCATCCAACGTGGCGACCGCCGGCTGCCCGAGGTTCACCTTGTCGATCATGGCCTCCGGAATCCCGACCTTCATATCCCAGGCCGTCAAATCGGGAAAGGAGAGAATGGCCTGGCGGAACTGGACGGTGGCCCCCTTTTCGATTTTCGACATGCTCCCGAAGCGTTCGGGTTTGGGGTAGAAAACCTGCCCGGAAAAATCGGCATAGGACTTGGTGTTGGCAAACTGCACTTCGCGGGTGGCGAGCTGGTTTTTCTCGATTTCCAGCCGGGTTTTCTTCGAGCGGATCGACGCTTCCTTGCTTTCAATGTCGGCCGAATTGGTTTTTTCGAGGCGCAGCAGGGCGTCTTTGGCATTCACTACGGCGTTTTCGAGCTCCTTCTGCTTCTTGGTATGGGTATATTCCTTCAGAATCCTCAACTCCGCCGTCTTGTTGCGGACCTCGACCTCCTTGCGCTGGACCGAAAGCCGGGCGGAATCGAGATCGTTCTTGTTCGAATAGCCCTTGTCGTAAAGCTCCTGGGTGCCTTCCAACTCGCTGATGGCCCGTTTGAGCTCCTCCTCGGCCAGCATGATGTCGGACTCCGCCTTTTCCTTCATCTGCGCATACTCGACCTCTTCGTATTTTTTCAGATCCAGCACCGCCAGCTCGACTTTCAGCTTGGCGCTTTCGACATCGGTCGTGTTCTTAAGCCGGGCGATGGCGAGGGTTTCCTGCGCCAGCTTGAGGCTGGCTTCGGCTTCGGCCACATCCGACTGCTGGTCGAGATAGCGCTCCATCAGCTCGCTCGATTCGAGTTCGAACAGCAACTGGCCGTTGGTGACGGCCGCCCCGTCGTCGACCACCTCGATGAGCTTGGCGTCCCGATAGGCCTCGTTCAGGATTTGCCGGCTGCTTTTCGCCACGAGTTCGCCCGACTGCAGGATGCTCACCACCAAGTCGCCGCGCTGCACCTGGCACAGGTGCGCGGTATCCATGTCGACGCTATCGTCATCGCCGCCGCGTCTGGCAAGCAGGAACACGATCAAGACAACGCATGCGATGAGGGCGATTTTACCGCTGCGGCGCTGCCACAGCTTTTTCAGGATCCGACTGTTCATACCACATTCCCTTGGGGTCGATTTCAAAACGTTCGATGGCGTTCCAGAAGCGCAGGCGGTTGATGGTGTAGTCCACCAGCGCGGCGGTCGCTTCGTTTTTGGAGGAGAGCAGGTCGTCCTCGGCTTCGAGCAGATCGCGGGTGAGCGCCTTGCCCTGCTTGAGCAGCAGCTGCGTGTTTTCCACGCGGCGCGTGGAAAGCTCCACGCTCAACAGGCGGTTCTTGTAGACGGAGCGGTTGCGCTCCAGTTTGCGCCAGAGGTCGCGCACGGTGCGGCGGATGTCGTCCTCCTCTTCGGAGAGCGCGCGCACCTCGCGGTCGAGGCTGATCTGGGCGATGCGGTAGGCATTGCGCTTTTCGGTCCAGTCCAGCGGCAACTCCAGCCCCACGCCGAGGTTTTGCGCCACGTCGTCGTGCACCGTGGAATTGTCGCGCGTATCGAGGTTCTTGGTCACGGAATAGGAGACGTCCAGGTTCGGCAGGAAATTGCGGCGGCGGATCTCCACCTTGCGCTGTTTGTCCTGCACCTGCTCGCGAAGATTGATCAGATCCAGCCGGTTGGACAGCGCCGAAACCAGCGCCTCCTCGAAATCGACCTCGACCTCGATCAGCCCCTTCATCTCCAGCCGGGCCAGCTCGTTCGTATCCGGCACCACGTTGAGCTCGATCGGCAGCCCCAGCGCGTAACGGAAATCATCGATCGCCGAATCGTAGTTGGACTGGGCCAGCGACCAGCGGTCGGCCGCGTTGAGTTCGCTCTGCATGGCCTCGGCGGCCTGGAAGTCGGCAATGCGCCCGGCCTTGGCATACGACTCGGTCTGCTTGCGGTTGAGCACGGCGCTCTCGAAGCTGTTGCGCTGGTTGATCAGCTGGTCGCGCGCCTGCAAGGTCGAATAGTACAGCGATGCGATATCGATCACGAAGTCCTGCTGATAGCGCTTGAATTCGCGCACGGCATAAACCATGTCGCGCTCGGCCTGCCGCAGCGGCTCCTTGGTCACCAGCGGGCCGAAGCCGTTGAGCAGCGGCTGCACGATGTTGAGCGAAAGCGCGTTGTTGGCATCGGATGAATCCGGATTGGTGAAATAGCTGAAGACGTTCTGGGTGAAGCCGAGCGACACCTTGGCCCCGGTCGCCAGCGTCCGCGTCACGCCGGCCTTGATGGTGGTGTCGATGCCGTTGTCGCCGAAGGTTTCGGCGGTTCCGTCCTCCAGCGTGGTGTATTCGGTCGAAACGTCGGCGGAGGCACTGTAGTTCCAATTGAAATCCTTCTGGGTTTCGCTCAGGTTCAGCGCCTCGATATAGAGGGTTTCCTTGCGGGTTTGATAGGAGCGGCTGTTGGCCATGGCGATCGCCAACGTATCGGCCAGCGAAAGCACTTCGGCCGTCTCCAGCTTGCGTTCCGTCGCCATCAACCGCTGCACCAATGCGTCGTCGGCCCCGCCGATGCTGAAGGGCTCGGCCGCCCCCATCGCCTTGGACTGCGCACCGGCAATGTTGCCGTAGGCCGCCCGGTCGGCACGGTCCTCGGCATAGTCGCCGATTTTGGTACACGACGAAAGCAACAACACCGCCGCGAACAACGCGCCGTTTTTTATCTCTCCCCAATATTTTCCATCCATCACAGGCATAAGACGACGAACGTAGGCGAACAAGGACAGACGAACAACGGAATTTAGACGATTTCAGGTCAGGCCGTGGTTCACAAGGCCCTCGCCATGTGCTACAAGATTCGTCGAAGAATAAAGGAATCGTGCAATCCCATGAAACAGGTACTCGTACTCATCAATCCAAAATCCGGCGTGGGCGGCCCCTACCGCTACATCACCGCCGTCCAAGACGCATGGGACGACGACGAACACGACGTCTACTACCAGTTCAGCCAATCCGCCGAAGATGGCGCCGCCAAAACCCGCCGCGCCATCGAATACGGGATCGACATCATCCTGGTCGTCGGCGGCGACGGCATGGTCAACACCATCGGCTGCGAATTGGTGGGCACCAACGTCGCCCTCGGGGTCATTCCCGCCGGCAGCGGCAACGGTTTCGCCCGCCACTTCAAGATCCCGCTCCAGCCCGTTGCGGCGGCCGAAGCCCTGCTGAAGGGCCGCACGCTTCCCATCGACGTCGGCAAAGTCAACGACCGGCTGTTCTTCGTCACCTGCAGCATGGCCTGGGATGGCGCACTCGTCGAAACCTTCGAAAAGTATCCCTTCCGCGGGCTGGTGCCCTACGTGCTGGCCGGCGCGCAGCAACTGCTCGAATACAAGGCCCAGCCCTTCCACGTCGAAATCGACGGGGAAAAGCTCCATCTCAAGCATCCGCTCATTTTCACGGTCGCGAACCTGTCGCAGTTCGGTTCCGACGTGCTCGTGGCGCCCGATGCGCAGGCCGACAACGGCAAACTCGAGCTCGTCGCCATCGAACGCAAGGATCTGCCGATGGTGCTGACGCAGGTTCACCGCTTCATCGAGCGCACCTTCCACCACCATCCGCTGGTCGTCAACCGGCACTTCGAACACATGATCGTCAAACGCGAAAACCAAACCCCGATCCAGGTCGACGGCGAAATCTTCAACACCGAAAAGGAAGTGCACATCGAGGTGCTGCCCTCCGCCCTCAACGTGCTGGTCCCCCAGGAAACATCGACGTAGGCCCATGGACAGCTTTTCCCCCGACATTCTCTATATGCGCATGGCGCTGCGCGAGGCCGAGCAAGCCGCCGCCGAGGGCGAAGTGCCTTGCGGGGCCGTCATCGTGCTCAACGGCGAAA
>NZ_JBFJYW010000185.1:0-7955 GCF_041622395.1 Pontiella sp.
CCATATAGCTCGTTGTCTAGTACATCGACGTAGCCGATCGAAGGCACATAGCCGGGTGCTTCCGCAAGGATGGATACCGACTGTGTTCCATCGGTCTCGTCATCGTCGACAAATTCAATCTCGAACGAAACCGAGATTTGCCCCGCGGGGATTGTCAAATAATCGGGCACGCTCATTTCAGTCGCATCGGAGCAGGTCAGCAACACATTCACGTCCGCAGGCGCGGTACCCGACAAGGTGACCATCCCGGAATTCGTAAGCGTATCGCCTTCCCAAGAAGAGGATGGCAACTGAAGTTCGATTCCGTTGGTTTCGTTGTCGAAAACAAAGACAGAGGTCGTTGCGGTGGGCCAATTGCGAACAACGGCTTCGATGGTCGCGGTCTGGATGCCGTCGATCGCATCATTATCGAGCACCGGAAGAGAAAAGGCCACGAAGGTCTTCCCGGCAGGCACAACAACACCGATGCTGCCGATTTTACCCTCGTTATTGGAAACCAGTTCCACCGCCACGTCGCAGTCCGGAGCACGGTCGAGCTGCAGCGCGCCACGGATCGACCCGGCACCTTCGAAGGTGGTCTGCGGCAGCGAAAGAACCATCGTTGCGGACTCGCTGTCGTTCACGCGGACTTCGGCAGTGGCATCGCGGTAACCGAACGATACGGCGCGAACCAACGAAACGACCGTGCCATCCAGCAACAGATCGTCAATGGCGGCAACATCGAACACCACGCGGGTTTGCCCGGCGGGAATCGTGACCTGCGCAGGAACAGAAAGTTCGCCGCCCCCATCCACGGACAGGTCGACGATGAGGTCGGCGGTCGGCTCAGAGGAAACCGAAAGCACCCCGCGTCCCGCCAATACACCGCCGGCTTCATCCAGATCCGCTGGAAGTTCCAAGGAAAGGCTGCCGAGATAATCGACCGTAAAGACGCCGCTGTCGCTGTAGATGCCGTCGGAGGTGGTGGCGCGCAGAAAAACTTCGCCGACCTGTTCGCCGGCCACGACCTCTCCCGTCCAGACCCCATCCACGAAATCCGCGATCTTGTTCGGGGAAAGGGAGATCGGATCAGGGCGGCCAACGGCATAGCGGAAGTCGACCATATCTATATAGGACGTGTAGGTGCTTGAAGGGAAATCGCTTCCATAGCAACTGGAGATCACGGTTCCGTTGGCGAAGGAGAAAGGAACGCCGCCGGACCGACGGTAGACCACGCCCGTGCCGTGGCTCGAAATCCGATAGGTTTCGCCGGCTTCCAGCAGCACGGGCTCGGGTAGTTCCGTATGCGACCAAGAACCCGCCGCATTCGTGACGGCCACCGAGGACAACAGTTCGCCGGCATCGGTCCAAAGCGAAACCTTCGTCCCCCAATAGTGCGAAAGGTGGGTTACGGTCATGTCGTCGCTGACGGTGAACCGCAGGCCGCGAGAGGCGACCGTACTCGACGCGGTATTGACATGCACCTCTTCATCCAGCAACGACCCCGCGCCCATGCCGAGGTTTTCGTATCCCTCGAGCGCAACGACACCCGAGAAATCGGCAACCGCATAGCCATAGGCGTCCACGGCGGAGAGCGAGACGCCGAACGGGACGGAAATCCTTTGGTTGGTTGCAATCGAGCTCCACGCGAAATGATCGAACGGCCCCGAGGTCCAGGTCGTAAAACGTTGAATGGGACTTGCCGTTGTGCCGACGACATTGCTGGCAACGATCTGCCAATAGTAGGTCGTATCCACGTCCAACAGTCCGGGATCGAACACGTTGGTGGTGAGGCCCGAAGCCACCAACGTCAGGTTCGCGGGATCGGTGCCGAGATAGACGCCGAAGCGCGAAGCGGTGTCCCAAGGCCCCTCGTCATCGCCGCCGTTCGTGTGCGCCCATTCCAGTTGGGACGCAATGGCAATACCGTTGGTCGCCGCCAAAGGAAGCGCGAGCGTCGGCGCATCGGGCGCGGGCGGAACCGGAAAGACATTGGCATTGACCAAACGAATCTGCGAGCGGCTGGTGTTTTGATTCAGGAAAAACAGGGGCAACGTATGTGACCCAACGGATAGGTTACTCCCTTCCCGGTTCGCGGCCACGTGAACGGCTGCGGTTTCGCCGAATGTCAGCAAACCGTTTTGCGCCGACACATCCATGGCAGGGGAAAAAACCTTCCATGGAAGATTTGACGGGCCGACGTTGCACAATGTGAAGACGACATTGGAAGGCATGAGCGGATAGCCTTCGTAACCTTCGACCAGCACGGGGTCGTATGGATAGACCAACATGGGATCGAAATCGCCAAGCCCACTATTCATCAGATGGAATTCGGGAATGCCGGATGCGTTGATCGTGACACCGATCAGGGCATCATGCTCCAGCGCGAGCAGGCGATGGGCCGTTCCTTCCACGCTTTTCTCGAACTCGGCAACGCAATCCGGATAGCTCCATTTTTGAAACCGGGCAGAGCTGTCTACGGTGCGTACCGTGAAAATATCGCCGGCGGCCCAGGCGATGTCGGAAAGACTATTGGTGAGCGCCACCGTTTGACGGGCGAGCGTCGTTCCATCGTGAATCATTCCCGAGCCTAGCACCACGATGCTGCCGTCGGGCGCCACGCGGATGGGATGGGAAAATCCCGTGCTGGTATGCAACGGCGAATCTATCTTGGAACCAATGCCGCCTGCGGGCTCCGACGGATAGGTGGTGCCGTCGGCGTTGATCTGCTCCCAGAGCAGGTCGTTGGGCGAAGTATCGTCGCGGAAGAAATACATTTTCTGATTGGCGTCGCTCCAAATATATTCCTTCGAATAGTAGTTCCAATCCACCGAATCAACGAGGGAGCCATCCGGGGCATAGGTGTAATGGGTATCCCACGAACCGGATGCATCGATGCCGAACAGATATGGCCCTGCCGTCGACAGTCCATACGGTTTGCCGGGCAGGTTGGCGAAAGGCACCTCCGAGTAGCTTTCATCATGCAGGTCAATTGCGCGGATCAGACCGGAAGAATAGGCCAGATAAACCGTGTGGTTTTCTGCGGAATACGCGGCATAGTCCGGCACGCCAATCAACGGGATCGTGTTGGTGTATTGCCCGGCCCAGCAATCCCACCGGAAAAGGCTTTGGTTGGCTTTGCTGAACAGGTGGAGGATGCCGTCTTTATCGACGAACGAACTGTCGGGCGTATAGGGGAGGTCTGTCGGGTCGATCGGTTCTCCGGGCGTCGGCGCGTCCAGTTCCGAAAGCGCCACGGACCGGACATACAAGCCCGTGGACTCCGCGACATCGGCCGTAAAGGTCAGCACGTCGTCGCCCTCGATAAAGATTCGGCTGGGCGAATGATCGAGCGTGGTGCTTCCGGTCGGCAAGATGGTGACGGTATAGGCGGTCAGGGTGGATCCATACAACAGGATGGGAACCTCGTCTCCGTAGAAAGCGAGGTCCGTTATGCTGCTGCCGAAGCTCTTGAGATAGGTGAGCCCCGTAGTACTGTAAACCGTACCGGAACTATCAACCACCTTGGCGTCGTCGGGAAAAACCCACGTCTTGGTCGCTCCCGGATAGTCGCCGTGATACGAACTGTCGCCCCCGCTGCCAAACGTACCGTCGTCGTTGTAGTTGACATACGTAATGTCCGAAGGGCTTACGCCCAACGAGCGGCCGAACATTTTATTCAGCGACGGTGCAATGGAAGCCCCGCCCAAGGCATCGATATAGTTTTGGAAAGTGGAAACAACCGAGTTCGAGCCCTTGTCGATACTCGTGAAGCGCGCATAGAGGCTCGCCGAACGGTTCAGAAACAAGAGATTTCCATCGCCGAGAATCTGACTAATGCTCTGCGTCGAATCCGCCAGATGCATTTCGTTGTTTCCGTCTAGATCGTAGCGGTAGGCGGACATCCCGTATGCGGCGTAGATGCCATCGGCATCGACCCATCCCGCAGTCAGGGTATCGTTTGTAACAGAGAGCGAAATGGTGGGCAACCATTGCCGGTTGACCAGATCGTAGCGCTCCATTCGCGAGGGTTCGCTCATAAAAAAGCAGGCGGTATCCCCGTCGCGCATGGAATTAACCACCCCCCCAAAAGCTGAAAAAACGAACGCGAATAGAAATGCACTATATATGAAAAACGATGTTCGCCTGCCCGTCCCCGTCATAACAACCCCCTGCTAAATATGAATAATATTTTGCAACGTTTTTACAGAGATGAAACTTGCTGGACAACCAAAAAAACCGGAATAAAAGCAGCAAAAAGTACTACGAATTAATGTCGCTTGCGCAACGCCGCCGGTTGATCGGGAATGCGGCCGAGCGGGCCGGGATTACTTTCGGCGCAGCAGGGCGGCGAAGGCGCCGTCGGTGCCGGAGTCGGGCGGGAAGGCCTTGCCGGTTTTGACGAGGCGGAAGCCGGGGTTTTTCGCAATCCAGCGCGCGACGAGGTCTTCGTTTTCCTCGGCTTCGAGGCTGCAGGTGCTATAGACGATCCGGCCCTTTTCCTTCAGCAAGGCGGCGCAGGCATCGAGGATTTCGTTTTGCAGTTTGGTAATGGTTTCGATCCGTTCCCGGTCGATGCGCCAGCGGGCATCGGCGCGGCGCTTGAGCACCCCGGTGTTGGTGCAGGGCACGTCGAGCAGGATGGCGTCGAACTTGCGGTCGCCGAACGTCTTTTCCGGTTTGCGGGCATCGCCCTTGACGATTTCGATCCAGTCGAGATCGAGGCGTTTCTGGTTTTCCTTGAGCACGGCGATCCGGTCGTCGTGCATGTCCATGGCCACGAGCGTGCCCTGCCCTTTCATGCGCCCGGCCATCATGGCGGTCTTGCCGCCGGGGGCGGCGCAGGCGTCGAGCACGGCCTCGCCGGGGCGCGGCGCGAGCAGATCGACCGAGACGGAAGTGGCGGGATCCTGCACGGTGAACCAGCCCTCGTCGTAGCCGGGCACCTTCCGGACGGCGACGCCGCGCGGCAGCACCAGGAAGATTTCCTTGTCGGAATACGGATGCATCAGCGGCTCGATATCGGCTTCGCGCAGGCGGTCGACGAATTCGGCGGCATCGACGGCGTTTTGCTCGACGCGCAGGATGGTCGACGGCGGCTCGTTGTTCCACTGGGCCAGCGCAACGGCATCGGCCTCGCCGTATTGCTTGGTCCAGCGCTCCATCAGGAATTCGGGATGGGAATAGCGGATGTGGGCGGGCTGCTTTTCGAGCGCTTCGAGAATCTGCGCCTTTTCGCGCTGGGCGCGGCGCAGGACGGCATTGATCATCTTGGCGGCCCCGGTGCCGCCGGGATAGTCCTTGGCGGCGTTGACCGTTTCGTTAATGGCGGCGTACTGCTCGACGTTGTCCATGAAGAGCAACTGGTAGAGGCCGACGTGCAAGACGGCCTTGAAGAAGAGGCGCGGCGGCGCGGAGACCCACTGCTGCTCCAGCCAGCGCAGGATGTTCTGGTTGCGCACCACCCCGTTGACCACCTCGAGCACAAAGGCATGGTCGGCCTTCAACTGGGCCAGCTTCCGGTCCGGAAAACTCTGGTCCTCCATCCATTCAAAAACGATTTCCGCGGCGACGAGCCTGCTGTTTCTCTTCTTTTCCATAACCTATTTCCCCAAATGCGAGCGCACTCTACCTTTTTTACCCGTTTTGGAAAGCAGAAGCGTCGCCTCGACAGTGGCGGCGCCCTGATTTTGCGCGTATACGTACGAAACACGGGCGGGTTCCGTTCGCCCGGCAACTCCGCCCATCAATGGCATGCGAACTGCTCTTAATCCCGGCACTGCAAAGATATCTATCAACCTACGGGAGCAATAAAGGAATGAAAACCAAGATCAAACCGATCGTATCGTGGAGCCTCTGGGCGGGTGGCCTATCACTCGTCATGGGCTTCATCACCCGCAAGCAACTCATCGCCGGATTCCAGGCGGATGAAACCGGGATGAGCATCGTCATCGCAACGTTTTTCGGGGCGGGCCTGGTCCTCTCCTTCCTGGCGGCGAAGAAACTGCACGCGGAATGGGACGTCCTCGCCAAGATCACCCTTACCGGCGCCATTCCGGAAACGGGCGGCAAACAGGGGATCGCGGCGGTTTTCCAAAAACTGGAAGCCCTTAAAAACAAAGGCGAAACCGTCAATGTCCACACGGCGATCGACACCTACCACTCGAAGCACAATTCGCGGGTGCGCGTCGTCTCGATCATGGCGGCCCTGATCATTTCCATGGGGCTGCTCGGCACGGTGGTCGGCCTCATCATATCGATCGCCGGCCTCGGCGACATGGTGGAGAGCATCGGCCTTTCGAAAACCTCGATGATGGACGCCATGCGCGTCACCTTCGACGGGATGGGGACCGCGTTCTACACCACCTTTTTCGGTGCGCTCGGCGGATTGGTTCTGCGCGCCGTCGCGGTCTCGCAGCTTAACGCCCTCTCCGAACTCTGCGCGGAAGCGGCCGAGTATGCCGACAACAACCTCGTGGCGAAGCTCAACGACAAGGAGAGCGAAATCAACCGGCAGGTTTCCCAAATCGTTGCGGCGTTCGGCGCGATGCAGCGGGAGATCGAAGCGGTCACCGCCAGCCTCTCGCAATCGTTCGAAACCACCCTGCAAGGCTTCGGCAACGCGCTCGCCGAAGCGGGCAACCACGCCCTCGCGGCCACCAAGGAAAGCATCGACGGCATGACCGGGCAGATGGAATCATTCAACACCGAAATCGGCCGCTCCATCGGCCTCTTCAACGGCTCGGTCGAAACGGCGGGCACGGAGCTCCGGGAAGCCTTCGGCGGCGTCAACTCGACCATCGCCCAATCCGGCGAAGGGCTGAAGGGCGCCTTCGACGGCATCAACGAACGGCTCGGCACCTGCGGCGTCGAGGTCTCGAATTCGTTCAACAACCTCAACGGCTCGGTCCAGCTGGCGGGCGACACCGTCGGCGAATCGCTGGCCGAGTTCAAGCTGTCCGTAGACGGCACCTGCATCGAGCTCAACGAAGCGATCGGCGAGCTGCGCTCGGCCATTGGCCTGGCCACCGGGGAAATGAGCACCGTGGCCGAAGCCCGCCTCGAGGCCGAAGCCTCGTCGCTGGCCGGGCATCTGTCGCTCGCGGCCGCATCGATCCAGCAGTTCATCAGCCACAAATCCGCCAAGCAAGCGATCGCCAAAGAGAAGGTGGCCTGATGCGTGCAACCCATCATTATGAATCGCCGGCGGATTCCGAGGGCGTCTTCGAGTCCTTTTCGGACATGGTGCTCTGCACGGTCATCGTGCTGATCACGCTGGTGGTGGTCCTGGCGCTCAATGTCGTGGAACAGCTCAATGTCTACATCGAGCCGAACCATTTCAGCGGCGGCGCAACCCGCCCCTGGATCTACCTCCAGGCCCAAAACGCCGATTACTCGAAAACCCGCTCGGAGTCGCTCGCGCTCGACCGCGCCGTCTATGGCGGCAACCCGTTCGTGATGGTCAACCTGTTCAGCCCCTCCTCCGCCCAGTCGACGACCACCGTCAAGGACGGCCTGACCGTCTCGGCGCGGGAAGGGCAATCCTTCTCCGGACAGTGCGACCTCACCGCATACAACTTCCTGCAGCTGGCCGCGGGCATCGAACCGGGCACCTTCCCGGTAGGCGGCGACCAAACCGCCCTGCTGCTGCCGAAATTCTCGCACAAGAGCATTCTGCTCGAACCCAGCGACGTCGACGGCTATGCCACCGAACCGAACAACGAGCTTGCGCTCAAGACCATGAAGCTGGCCTGGCCCATCTACGGCAACGCGCTCTTTCCGCGCCGCGCCGCCAACGACTATCTGAACGCACGGACCAAGATCTATATCGAGGTGCTCGATTCCGCCGACGGCGCCCACCTCATCATGATCGGCCACAGCGTCTTCTCGTTGCCGCAGGATGTCGAGAACGGCCGACTCGCCTGGCTCGCCGGCTTCTCGTCCGGCCTGACCGAAGTGGTCTATCTGGGCAAAGC
>NZ_JBFJYW010000186.1:0-7924 GCF_041622395.1 Pontiella sp.
ATCGACTTCTGGTCGACTTCGGAGTCGCAGCGCTCGCAGGCGCCATCGACCACCTGCTCGTTGGCCAGCACGGTCGCGCACGAAGGACACCAGTTGACGTTGGAGTTTTTCTTGTAGGCGAGACCCTTTTTGTAGAACTGGAGGAAGAGCCACTGCGTCCATTTGTAGTATTCCGGCAGACAGGAGGTGACTTCCTTGTCCCAGTCGTACATGCAGCCCCAGGCACGCAGCTGCTGCTTCATCTGGGCAATGTTGCCCAGCGTGTATTCCGCCGGCGGGGTGCCGGTTTTGATGGCGGCGTTTTCGGCCGGCAGGCCGAACGAATCCCAGCCCATCGGCGTGAGCACGTCGAACCCCTGCATCTTCTTATAGCGGGCGACGGCATCGCCGATGATGTAGTTGCGGCCGTGGCCGACGTGCAGCTTGCCGGAGGGATACGGGAACATCATCAGGCAATAGTACGGGTTTTGCGCCGACGCCAGATCGGTCTTGAAATCGCCGTTCTCGTCCCAAAAATTCTGCCACTTGGATTCGATTTCATTGAAAGGATAGTTTTCGTTCATTGTCCCTGCTCCATAAAAAATGACCGCGCAGACGCAAAGAAACAAAGATTCCATGCCGTCCGGCATCTTCGTGTCTTCGCGGTCGAAATAAACCACGCATGTAAAAGAGAGGGAATAATAGGGATTGGCCTAAGCTTTTCCACCTTCAAAGGTTGGAAAATTCCGTTTAGCGCCGGTTCCCCCCGCTGTTGCCGCCGCTTCTCTGGTTAGCGGACGACTTTTTGCCGGAAGCGTTGTTCTGCTGGGAAGCGTCGTTTTTCTTGCCGGAGGCGGCATTCTGCTTCTGGAGCTGCTGCAAGAACTGCTGGCGTTGCTGGGGCGAAAGCGTCTGCATATATTGCCCCACCCGCCCCGCAATCGCCTGCGTGGCGCCGCTCGGGGCGCGGCTTTGGGCGGCATTCGCCCGTCCCGCCGAGGCTTTGGCCGTTGCGGCCTTGGCGCCGCCGGCGACGGCATCGACGAAGTAGCCTTGGCCATATCCCGCCTCGGCGCTGGCCTTGGCGTGCTTCAGCGGCTTGTAGTCCACCTCGTAGGTTTCGACTTCCCCGGTGAAGAGGTGCTCGAACGTAACGCCGGCAAAGTCGATCGATTTGATGTTCCATTCGCCGAGGAAATCGACGATGGGTTGGCGCGGATCGCGCTCGTCCAGCACCTGCGCCAGCGCGGCCTCTTCGTCGCCCTGCCAAACGCGCAGGTTGGCGTCTGGCTTGGACTTGAGCGAAAAGACGGCGTTGCGCTGGGTTTCGCCGACATAGACGCCCTTGACCAGCAGATCCGGGAAGGCGTTTTCCCCGGTTGCGATGCGCTCGGGCACGAACAGGTGCTTGGCCACCACCTGCTCCATCGTCGGCACCGGGGTGCCCAGAACGAGGTTTTTCGGGACGCGCGCCTCGAGGGTGCCGGCCGAACCGGCGGCATCGACCGCAACCGGGGGCCGCATGCCCGAGGCCACCAGCACGACGCCGCCGACGCAAGCGATGCCCAACACGGGAACGATGTATTTCGAAATGTCCAGGTTCATGCCCCGCCCTCCTCTCCGGCTTGCATATGGATCTGGATCGACAGCCGGAACTGCATGCTCGGGTCCTTCGTTTTTTCGGGCGCCTTTTTCGAATTGCCCGAAGTAGACGTCTTGCTGTTGTTCGGTTTTTTCGGCCGCGGCGCGTTCAGCGACATCGAATCGACCAAAATGAGCGGGCGCGAGGTTTCCAAGCGGTGCAGGAACTTGAGGAGCTCCGGATAGCGGCCGCGGCCGCGGACGGAGAGGTTCATCTGGGTGGTCGAATCGCCGATCGTCGAGCGGCCCGCCGAAACCTCGAGATCCAGGTCGGGGCCCATTTCGTTGAGCAACTTGGTCATTTTCGACTGCATCATGATGCGGTTTTCCATCGGCGGGAACAGCAACTCGCCGGCGCCTCTGAGTTCGTCGCGCAACATTTCGTTTTCCTGCTGGATGGCGCGGGCATTGGCCACCACGGCATTGAGATCCTCGAGCAGCGCGATTTCGTCCTGCAGGCTCTCGAGCTGCCCTTGGCGAAACGCCGTCGCGGCCCGGAGCGCGGGATAGATCCCCCCCCCGATCAGCAACGCCACCCCGCCGATGACCAGATAGATCTTTTCGCGGCGCGATATTTTAAATGTCGGTTTCTTCATCGGGAGTCCTCATGGTAACAGTCATGGAAATGGAATGGTAGTCGCCCTCTTTCTTGCCAATGTCGGATTTGCTGATCCCTTCGACAAAGGGCGAATCCTGCAGCAACCCGGGCAACCGGTCGGGCTCCTTGGAATGGCCGCGGATATAGAGCGTTCCGTTACTGTAGTAGAGCGAATAGAGATAGCTGTCCTCCGGAAGCAGTTCGCTGAGCCCGCCCAGCACCTGCATGGCGCCGATGTGGAGATTGCAGATTTGGTCGAGCCGGTAGAGTTGCTTGCGCATTTCGCGGTTGCGGTCCTGCATCCGCTGGATCGGGGCGGCGCGGCGGCGGATCTTGGCCATCTCCTCGGCCACCTGCTTGCGCTGCAACGCGGGCGCCGCCGTCTTGAACCCGAACCAGGCCACCAGCTCGATCGCCAGCAAGGCGCAGAGCGCGGCAACGACGATGGTCCGCTTGCCGATCGGCACCTTGCGGCCCGAATGTTCGATCAGGTTCAGATCCATCGGCAGGTCCGACGAAGCCGCCAGCAACGCATCGGTCAGCGGCTCGTCGACCGCCGCAAGCTCCTCGGGCAGCGCCAACGGTTGCACATTCAGGCCAAACGCCGCGCCCAAGTCGGCTTCGAACGCGTCCGACAAGCGCGCGCCGCCCGTCAGCATCACTCGCCCGATGCCTTCCATGCCGAGCCAGGCGCGATGCTTGACGACCATTTGGCGCGCCGCGGTCAGCACCCGCTCCGGGCTGAAGCCCGGCACATTGACCGGAATCAGCTGCGAATCCTGCAACTGCCCCTGGCCGTAGAGGCACAGCTCCAGATGGCGCCCATCGGCAACCACCAGCAGCGTCGGCACGCTCCCCAGCACGGAATAGAGCGCGGCGCTGAACGGCAGGGCTTCGTCGATCGGCACCCCGACCTCTTCGAAATTCGCGACCAGCTCGCGGATATCGGCGTCGCGCGCGGCAACCAGGTTGAGCACCACCTGCTTTTCCTCGGGGGCCTCGACGGCCACCCAGGCCACGGCCCGGTCGGCTTCCGGCAGCGGTACGTGGCGCGTGGCCTCGAACTGGATCATGTTGGCGATATCGGCGGGCGCCATGGCGGGATAGCGCAGCGTTCGCTGCATCGCCAGGTCGCGCGGCACGCACAGCAGCACGCGCGCCGGGGTTTTTTCGACCGAGCGCATCAGCTTGGCGATCTCCTCGAACACCAGTTCGTCGCGCGGAAGCCGTTCCATGAATTTGATTTGCGCACCGAGCATGTTCCGGTCAATGAAAACGGCGTCGACCGTCTCGTCGCGGAACAGGATGCACATCGTTGTTTTAGCATTCATCGTTTGGTTACCCGTTATCGGTTAATCGTTAAATCTCTTCGCCCGGAACCCCGTACGCCAAGATGCGTTCGATGTTTTCGGCCGGGGCGTTTTCAAGCATTTGGTCGATGCGGTAGGTGTTTTGCGACAGGACGAGGCGGACGAGGATGATGTGGCGCGAGCGATAGACGGGTTCCGTCTGCTGGCCCTCTTCGTCGTCTTCCAGATAGAGGTCGTCCTCGTCGAGCGCATTTTCCGGCACATAGCCCTGGGCAATCAGGTAGAGGTTTTTCGGTTTTTGCTCCACCTTGCGGAAGCGTTGGCGGTCCGCGCGCCGGTCGGCGGCTTCCGCCGGAACAATGCCGTCGATGATGTATTTGCGGGAAGCCTTCGCCTCGGGCGAGTTGTCGCCGATGAAGTAGCGCAGCAGACCGCCGCCGACGAGCATGTTGTCGTCGATGCGCACCGGGTGGTTGTAGCCATAGAGCATTTCGGGGGTGAAGCCGTTGACGAGCAGGATCTCTTCGTAGCTGGAAACGGGGCCGTTCTTGACATGGCGCGGCGGTTCGAGACTTTGGTAGAACTCCGCCTCGGCGCCGTTGGCGCGCGCCAGATTGTCGGTATCGATCCAGTCGTGGAAGGCGTCGACCAAGGCATTGCGCTCCTCGCCCTCCTCGATGCCGCAGGCGACTTCGAGCAGGCGGTGCCAGTCGTTGTGGCTCACTTCGTTGGGATCGAGCGCGTTGGGCTTGTAGAGGATTCGATATGCCGCCAGCCCGCGGCCGATCTCCAGCCCCCGGCGGTAAAGCATCATTTCCTCGATTTCGGATTCGTAGTCCTTGGCATCCTTGACGAAGAAGGCATTGCCATAGTCGTCGGAATAGAACGAGGTATCCTTGCGGTTGAGCTCCATGCGCGCCAAGGCAAAGGCGGAGCGGGCCAGCTGGAAGTTGAGCGCCTCGTCGTAGTGGCCGGCCGCCGCTTTCACTTCGCCCTTCATATCGGCCCCGAACCCCGTGATCAGCACTGCCAGCACCACCACCACCGCCAAAACCATGATCAGCGCGGACCCCGATTTGCGATTCGAAGCCACCGATGCTCCCGGAAGAACACGGATTTCTTTCCGGGGCGCTCCAATAAATAACCTGTGTTTATCCGTGTACATCCGTGGCTAGATTCCTTTACGGCGAATCGAGTAGTCGAACATCAGCGACTCGGTACCGAGGTTGGGGACGGACATGACGAGCTCGATCAAATCGGGCAGGCGGACGGAATAGTCGGTGTCGATGTCGTCGAACTCCATCTCCTCCTTTTCCGGCTCGTCGGTCATGCCGGTTTGTTGCAATTTCCAGTAGCGGAAAAAGATCTCCCGGGTGTTGCCCAGCAGCATCACTTCCTTGACGGGCTTCCACGCCTCGTCGAGCGCGGCATCGGACCAATCGGGGCCGACGGGGTTGTCGATGCCCTGGAGGTAGGAGGTGTCGGTCATCCAAAGGCTCTGGCTCTCGGTGGCTTCGTCGGTGCGCACCTCGATCGTGATCCAATGCATGTAGCCGTCGTATTCGGCCTCCAGAAACGGGCGTTCGAGCACGAAACCCAGGGCGAGCTCCTCGCCGCGGAAACGGTAGCGCCCGTTGGCCGCGTCATAGCTCGGGTCGTCGGCCAGCAGACTGCGCTCCAGAGTCGAAACCTGCGAGATCTGCGCATCGCGCAACGCGCCGCCGAGCACGGTTTCGAGCGACCGCAGCCGCGTCAGCTGATCCATCGCCGCAGTGCCCTGCGCCACCGAATCGGCCGAATTCTTCAGCACCCCCGCGATGGATCCGGAGAGAATGGCAAGCAGCGCCAAGGCAACCAGGAGCTCCAGCAGGGTGAAGCCCCCCCTCGAAGCTTGAAGCTTGAACCTTGAAACTTGAAATGTACTGCCCTTCGGCATTCGATATTCCTTGTTCGTTATTCGCCCTAGCGTCTTTGAAATAGTTCCATGCCTTCAAAACGAACCCGTCTGCGCAACTCGCCGCCTTCGGCATCGCTCCATTGCACCAGCACGGTCATGGTGCAGGGCCGGAGCGCGCGGGAGCTGCTCACTTCGCTCGATTCGATGCCGGGAAGCTCGTCGTAGTCGGCCTCCTCGACCGTGGCGCTCCAGACATAGCGCCCCTCGGCCCCGGTCAATTCCATCGCCGGCAAATATTTCAGCCGCCGGAGCGCATTCATTTCGCGCTGCGCGATCCGCACGCCGCGGGCATGGTCTTCGGAGAGCGACACCTCCTTCATGTGGTGCGTCAACGTCGCCAGCATACCCGCCACGCCGATGGCGAAGACGAGCAGCGCAACCAGGATCTCTAAAACGGTAAACCCGTTTTTGAGCGAGGGATCAGGGGTGAATTTCACAATGCGCCCCCTCTCCCACTCGCCGGCTCTCCCGTTCGCCGGTTCACGACCTTAGGTTTTCCGGTCAGGATGTCGGCGGCGATGTTGAGCGTGGTCTCTTTGTAAAACAGGGAAACGCCGCCGCCGTCGCTGCCGCCGAAATGGGAAAACGCCAGGGCAACGGTTTCCGCTTCGGGAGTTTCGTTGACCTCGTAATCCCCTACCCGATCCAGACGCCGGAACGCATCGTCTTCCTGGAAAGGCGCTTCGATATCCTCGATGGAAAACCCTTCGAGCCCAATCTCCTCGCCAAAGGCCACCGTGCGTTCATAGCGGTTGCTCATGGCGAGGAGCCAGTCCTCGTCCTGGCGGTCGATCAGCCCGTCGGGATGGTTGGCCATCAGGGAACGGTAGGCGTTCGATTCAACGGCGCGCAACTCGTTCATCACCGGATCGATGCGGATTTCGATGCGGATTTTGCGGCTCTGCGCCACCTGGCGAGCCTCGTTCATCAGCCGCATCACCCTGCGCCCCTCCTTCCGGAGGGTTTCCTTTGGCGACGAAAACGCCGCAAGCGCCGGAACGCCGATGGTGACCAGAACGGCTACGATTGCCAAAACAACAATCAGTTCCACCAAGGTAAACCCAGATTTCCGCCCATCACCCATCACGTCTCACTCGTCACTCATCAATACTCGAAAGATCGGCGTTGAAGCCTTCGCCGCCCTCTGCGCCGTCGGCGCCGAGGCAGACGATTTCATAGTCGCCGCCGTCGGACGCGGGAACCTTGAGGAGATATTCGTTGCCCCACGGATCGCGGATATCCTTGGACTTGCGCATGTAGGGGCCGCCCCAGGAGCCGTCGTCCTCGTCCGGCGCGGAGACCAGCGCGGCGAGCCCGTCTTCTTCGGCGGGATAGCGCCCCATGTCGAGCTTGTAGCGTTCGAGCGCGGTTTCGAGCTGGCTGAACGAGGTCCGCGCCGCTTGGACGCGCGCCTTGTCGGGCTCTTTGCGAAACGTCTGCATCGAAATCGTCCCGATCACCATCAAAATCACGATCACCACCAAGAGTTCCACCAAGGTGAAGCCGGATTTGCGTTGTCTTCTCTTCTTATCGTTCATCACTTGCCTCCATGTTCATTCAATATTCGTTCTTGCCTGTTCGATAGGCTTCGGTCAGCGGCCGCCGGTGCTCATGGCCATCATGCCCTGCATCATACCGATGACGATGAAGGCGACAAAGATCCCCATGACAACGATCATGATCGGTTCGAGCACGCTGACAAAGCGGTCGGTGGTGGCGGAGACCTTCTCTTCGTAGCGGTCGGCCACTTTGTTGAGCATGGTCCCGAGCTCGCCGGACTCCTCGCCCATGGTCACCATGCGCGAGGCCAACCGCGGGAATTCGGGGTGTTGCTGCAGCAGCGGCCCCATCGGGCGGCCCGCCTGCACGGTTTCGTAGACCTTGTTCATCAGATGGCGCAACGCGGGGTTGGAGAGCGTTCCGCCCGTGATGGAAATGGCCTGGAGGATCGGTACCTGGCCATCGAGCAACGCGCTGAGCATGCGGCAGAAGCGGCTGGTTTCGGCCTCGGCGATCAGGCGGCCGAGCATCGGGACCTTCAGCATCTGGAGACCCCACTTGATCTTGCCCTCATCGCTGCGGGTGAAAAACTTGAACGCGCCGAACCCGCCAACGGCCAGAATGGGGGCAAACCACCAGTAGTCGCGGTTGAATTCGCTCATGGCGATGACCGCACGGGTGGAGGCCGGCAGCAGTTGCCCGCTTTCGGCAAACATTTCGGTGAGCTTCGGGATCAGGAAAAGCATCAGGCCCGCCACGACCCCGATGCCCATGATGAGCAGCAGCGAGGGGTAGATCATGGCGCTGGTGACCTTGGAGCGCAGCGTCTGGCGCCGCTCCATCAACGAAGCAATGCGCTGCATGATTAGTTCGAGCGAGCCGGAGGCCTCGCCCCCGCGCACCATGTTGGAATAGAAGCGCTCGAACACCTTCGGGTGC